>DATCFJ010000897.1:0-4844 GCA_036509605.1 Polyangiaceae bacterium
GCGCATGTGCGGCGCGCTCGGCGGCGCGCGCTCGGCGACCAGCGTGACCTTCGTCTCGCAAGCCGCGCTCGAGGACGGCGTGGTGCGCCGCGTCGGCATGAAGAAGCGCGCCGTGGCGGTACGCGGTACGCGCAGCGTGAAGAAGGCAGATCTGATCCACAACAACGCCTTGCCGAAGATCGAGGTCGACTCACAAACTTACGAAGTGCGCGCAGACGGGCAGCTCTTGACTTGCGAACCGGCCAGCGTGTTGCCGCTCGCTCAACGTTACTTTTTGTTCTGAGCAACACAAAAGGGTGACCTGATGCGCAAGATTCTGGAGAAGGTAGCGAGCGACGTGCCGGCGTCCCTGGCGGTTACGCTGGAGCATTCCGACCGTCAAAAGTCGCGTGGGCTACTGCGTTTGGATGACGGCAGCGAGGCCGCGTTGCTGCTCGAACGCGGCTCTGGGCTCCGTCACGGTGAGCGCTTGCTGGCGGACGACGGAGCCGTGGTGCTCGTGCAAGCCGCGCTCGAAGGCTTGTCGGTCGTCACCGCAGTCGACCCGCGGGACCTCGCGCGAGCCGCCTATCACCTCGGGAACCGCCACGTGGCCGTGCAGATTGAAGGGCTTCGTTTGGCATTTCTGCACGACCATGTGCTGGACGATATGCTGCGTGAGCTGGGCTTTCGCGTGGCGTTCGCGGCCGAGCGCTTCGAACCCGAATCCGGCGCGTACGGGCACGGGCACGCGCACGTCGAGCATAGGAGAGAGGAGCACCGGCACGAGCACGGGCACGGGCACGGGCACGGGCACGGGGAAGAGCATGAGCATGCTCCCTGACCTGGCGTTGCTGCGGTTGCTTCAGCTGGCGAGCCCGGCCCTGCCGATTGGCGCGTTTGCCTACTCTCAAGGGCTCGAGCAAGCGGCTCTACTTGGCTGGGTGAAGGACGACTCGAGCGCGGCGGATTGGATCGGCGGCGTGGTCACCCAAGTGCTGCCGCGCCTCGATCTGCCGGTGATGGCCGAGTTGCACGCGGCGTGGGTGGCGGACGACTTGGAGCACGTGCGCTTCCTGAGTGAGTTTCTGCACGCGTGTCGTGAGTCCGCCGAGCTCGCGGCGGAAGATCGTCACTTGGGTGCGGCGCTCGCGCGCGTGCTGCACGGCCTGGGCGTGGCACGCGCCGAGCCGTGGATCGCCGACGAAAATGCCACTTTCGCGACGCTGTTTTCGTTGGCCGCGGTGCATTTCGAGGTGCCGCTGCGCAGCGCCGCATTGGGCTTTCTGTTCACCTGGCTGGAAAATCAAGTCGCCGCCGCGACGCGTTTGATTCCAATTGGGCACATCGCGGCGCAACGCTTGTTGTCGGGAGTGCTCGGCGAGCTACCCGCAGCGGTGACAAGCGGGCTCGCTCTGCCCTTCTCAGAGGCGGGTTTCCTTGCGCCAGGGCTTGCCGTCGCCAGCGCGCTCCACGAAACCACTTACAGTCGGCTGTTTCGCTCATGAAGGAAGAAGTGATGAAGGACAAACCCGCGCTACGGCTGGGTGTCGGCGGTCCAGTGGGCTCCGGAAAAACCGCGCTCGTCGACACTTTGTGCAAGAGGCTGCGCGACCGCTTTCAAATCGCGGTCGTCACCAATGACATCTACACCCGCGAGGATGCGGATTTCCTGCTGCGGAGCGGCGCGCTCGCTGAGGACCGCATCGTTGGCGTAGAGACCGGCGGCTGCCCGCACACCGCCATCCGCGAGGACGCATCGATCAATCTCGAAGCCGTCGCCGCGCTCAATCGCAAATTCACGGACCTGGATCTGGTGATCATCGAAAGCGGCGGCGACAACCTCGCCGCGACGTTCAGCCCGGAATTGTCCGACCTGACGCTGTACGTGATCGACGTCGCTGCTGGCGACAAGATCCCGCGTAAGGGCGGTCCCGGGATCACCAAGAGTGATCTGCTCATCATCAACAAGACGGACCTCGCTCCGCATGTTGGCGCTTCCCTCGAGGTAATGGACCGCGACGCGCGCAAGATGCGTGGCAGCCGTCCGTTCGTATTTACCAACCTCAAGAGTGGAGCTGGGGTCGATGATGTCTGTGCGTTCATCGTGCGGGAAGGCTTACTAGAAGCCTAATCGCTTGCCGGAGAGCGATGGAAGGAGGGAGGGATTCGAACCCTTCGAGCGGCGTTGGCGATAACCTTAAGCGGCACGCGACCTTGCACGTCAACGCACGGAAATTTTGCTCGAAATGGTTCGGATCGCTCTCTCCGCTGGTGCTCGTGAGTCGACGTGAGTCGAGTGGAGTTGGGCGGGGTTTGGGCAGTGGATGGGCAGCGCCGTTGCGTTCACGAGCGATTCGAGGTGGCGGTCTGGCCAGGTCAAATCGGGCGGCCATGACGGGCCTGCCCCCGATTTTTGGCCGAGCACGAACGAGCAAGGCGGTAAGAAACGAGGTAAGACGGCGGGATGCAGGCGCTGAAAGCCCATGTTCTGAATGGCCACTTCGTGATCGACGAGCGCACCGATCTGCCTGAAGGCACGGAAGTGGAGCTGCAGCTGGTCAAGGTGGCGGATGCTTTTGCTGACATGGCTCCGGAAGACCGCGAGGAGCTTGAGGAAGCCATCGAGGAGGGCTTCCGAGACTTTGAAAATGGCGACCACGTTGGCGCTCGGGAATTCCTGGCACAGCTGCGAGCCAAGAACGCTTGAAGGTCGAACTATCGAAGCGGGCCCAGCGAGCGGTCACGCGAATCGACGCACACTGGCGAAAGCGTGCTGATCGCCCCGAGCTTTTCTTCGAGGAGATGCTGGAAGTCGTCGAGCACCTCGAGACGGTCAGCAATCCTGGCACGCCCTCTCCGACGAATAGGCGACCGCAGCTCAAGCGCATGCTGCTGGAAAAACGAACTGTCACTTGTACTTCGTCAGCGACGAGCGCAAACAGCGCATCGACGTGCTGCATGTTTGGGATGGGCGACGCGAACGCTTGCCGGTGCTTTGAGGTGGGGGATAAGGCATCCAAAGCACGGCGGGGTTGAGCTAACCGATCCTATGCGCGCAGGTTGTGCCGCGAGGGTTCGCGCCGGGCTCGGACGGGCTGCGCTGTCAGAGTCCGTGCTCGCGTCCGCAGCTGCCGCTGCTGGCACGACCTCGAGCTCGAGTGAGCTCCGGGTCTGACTTGAAGCGGGCGATCAGAGATGCAAGCGGATGGACGCGGCGCTGCCGCTTGGCATCACGGCGAGCGTGAAGCGTTTTTGTGCCGAATCGTACTGCACGCTGCCGATCGCACCGCTGGTCGCCGTGGCCGCCGGCGCTGAGGGGGCGTAGCCGCTAAGAGTCACCGAGCTCTCGCCGCCGGCGAAGACCACCGAAACCGAGAGCGTGCCGTCGTCGGACCAATCGGCAATCCGCTTCTTGCCGGTCGACGCGAGTTTGTCTTTCTCGCCCAGAAAAGCAATCCCGGACTTACCGACCGGCGCCACGACGTAATACGCCGTGTTGCTGACTGTATCAGTGTTCGGTTGACTCGAGGTGAGCACGCGACCGGTCGAATGATTGACGTCCAGCACATAGACGGAGCCGCTGTAGCCGAGCTCCGCCGGAGTGAAGGACATCGAAGCGCTGCTATCGGTAAAGCCGAACACGTACGTGGTGCGACCGCCCGCGTGGTCTGAGTAGGTGGTGGCGATACTGAGCCCAGTCTTGCCTTGAGCCTCGGCCAAGATGCTCTTATCGAGCAGTAGGATCGGCGCGTCAGGCTTGATCAGAACGCCGTCTGGCCGAATGGCGCGCAGGATGCTCGCCTTGTCGATGCTGCCGATCGCGTCCGCCACTCCCATCATGCTGCCAGTCAGCGTCGAGAGCAGCAGACCGTCGTGGTCACTGCTGTCGAAGCTGTCTGTCCAAGGCCACAAACCGACGGACCATGCCAGCCGTGAAGAGTAAAAGAACGGACGCCAGCGGTCACGTGCAAAGCCGTCTTCGCTGACTCGGGCGGTGACTAAGTTCTGATATTTACTGCTCTGCAAATAGTGGCGGGGCAGCGCCATGCAATACTGAATGCTGAGCCCCGCGTCCGCCATTGCCTTGGCCATGTTGTCGGTGAACGCATCTTGGTCGGTCAGATTCGTAGTCAGCGGCATGGCATTTTCGTTGAGCCAATCCTGCTCGTACGTTGAGGCGCCGTTGCTCTTGAGATAGGAAGCGATGCTCGTCCAGAACGCGGGGTCAATGGCTACACCCCCGGATACTTTGTACATGGTCCGATAGGGGCTCGCGCTATCAATCCAACGCGCGTGCGTGACCAGCGGCAGCCCGAGCGACTGTTGGAAACTGCCGAGGCCGTTCGGGAACAAGGTCTTGTCGCCTTCGTAAAGGTACTCGCCTCCGCGATCCGTTCCGCTGCCCTGCCAGCTGTTGGCGGAGCCTTTCGGGTACCACCAACTGTCGAGTTGAACCGAGCCAAGCGGCGTGCCCTGCTGCTGGAAGTACGCTTTGACGTCCTTGAGCGTGGTTTGATAGTCCTTGCCGCTTTCGGTCTTGTAGTAGTAGGCCGCGTGATTGTCGGTCCAATAACTGAGCATCGCGAGATCCGGCGAAAGATCGCTGGGGTTCGGCTTCTTACCGCCCAACTTCATCAGTGTGGCGCCCCAGTCGTCCCACGCGCGGTTGATGCCAACGTCCGCGACCAGCACGGCGGTTTGTTCGAAGCTGGCCGGCAGCGTCGAGATCTGCGATGAGATGCCAACCGCGAGCGCACCGCTCCCGTCGCGTGATGTCTGCGCATTCATGAAGTGCGAGCCCGCCGAAAGGATGAATGCATTCGCCGAGTCGTCGAAAAATAGCCAGGGGCTATCCCCGGTCA
>DATCFJ010000898.1:0-7317 GCA_036509605.1 Polyangiaceae bacterium
ATTGGCCTGTTTTCAGACCCAAATTGCTGGGGGCTCCCCACTGTTTTGCGTGCGCAAGGGCTATCGACTCCAAGCGCACCACCCCTGAGCATGGGGATTAACGCTTGCCCCCAGGTCGCTGCCTTCGAGTCCGCGCCTTCCATGTAAAACCTTTGCATTCGGAGCGAGCGCAAAAGGCGCGGGGAACGACGCTTTCCGCGCGGCTCCCTCTCCTGACGGGAGAGGTGACCAATCTTGAGGGAAGACCGACGTAGATCGACCTCCACGCGTAGGCACGGCGTAGGCACGACGCGGTCCCCAACGCTCGCGCGCGCCTCAAGCCATGATTTCGGGCAATGCGCCCGCGCTCACGAAGGCAAAGACGCCACCCTGTTCGAGAGGTGACCAATCTTGAGGGCCTTCCGACATAGATCGAGGTTCTCGCGGGCATCCAAGACGCCCAGGAGCGCGTCCTATGTAAAAGTTTTGCATCCGGAGCGCGCGTGGAAAGGCGCTGTGCCCCCAATCGCGGAGGCCGGCGCGCCGCGACCCAAGATGTGCGGGATCACTGCATGACGTATGCGCTGCCGTTCCAGTGATAGCTGCGCTTGCCGGCTTCGCCCCAGGGCAATAGTAAGGGCTCTAGGCCTCCGGCAGTGGTCGTGTCGGCGGGGAATGGGTAGCTCTGCTCGGTCCAGCCGAGGGCGCGCGCGGGGCGCAGCTCGATGTCCGTGCCGTGCTTGGCGGGCTCGAAGGCGACTGCGCCGAGCACGGCTTTGTCACCGACGGCGCGGCTGGTCTCGGCACCGAATATGCGCACGATCGTGTCGTCTTTGACGGCGTAGATCATCAGCGCGCGGCGCTCCACGATGTCGCCGCCCAGGGCTTTGCTGGCTTTGGCGTGGAGCACGGCGCGCACGATGATCTCCGCCTTGCCGTCGCCGGTGAGGTCCTTCGCGGTGACGTCCACGATGTCCTTCGGATCGGACGCGCCGATCGTGATGAAGGCGTAGCTGAGCCCGTTCCGAAAGCCCTTGCCGAACACGACTAAATCCTTTCCGTGCACGAGCACACGCTCCGGGCCGCGGTCGCCGGCGACGTCCGTCACGAAATCGAAGCTCGGCTTACCGGTCGCGTTGCGGTCCTTGCGATACAGCGCGTACACGCGATCGAGCAGCTCATCCGAGGTCGGAGCGCGCGGAGCCGGCGGAGCCGGCGGCTCGTCGGACTTGACCCTGGCCCGAGATTTGCGGCGTTTCTTGCCGGATTTCGCGACCTTTGCCGTTCCGGAATTGCCCTTGGGCGAAAACGGCGTCTCAGCCGATTGCTCGAAGCCTTTGCCCGTGCACTTGAAGGTGCGACGACCGACGGTTTCCCAGGGGAGCAGCGCAGAGCCCATGTCGCTCGGCGTGACTTCGGCATACGTGGCAGGCTCGAAGCCTTCAGACTCGCCTTGTGAAACCTCGATCGCCCCATCCTTGAACGACACGCGGTTTTCGATTTTTCCGTCCGCGGTCTTGATACCGACTTCTTGGGCGAAGGCTTGGAACGGAGTGTCGTCCGTGCCGACTTTGGTCACGGTCACGATCTCGCGATACTTGTCGGGCGCGCCGATACGCTTTTGAATCACGATCTCGTCCTTGCCGTCCCCGTCGAAGTCGACGAGCTCGAGGCGCGTCACCATGCTGCTGTCCTTCACGCCCAGATCGGCAAAATAGAACTCTTTGCCGCCTCGGTAGTGGGGGCCGACAATGGCCAAGCTGTCGCCGAACACCGCGACGCGCTCGTACATGCCGTCCCCGGACACATTGCCGTACGCTTCTCGCGACGCATTGACGATATTCTTCGGACGGAGCAACTGCGATTCGAGCCCTTCTTCGGACTCGAGCAAGAGCGGCGGCAGCGCGCGGCCTGCCCTACCCTGCGCCGTAGCAATAATCCCGGAAATTGAGCTGGAGGAGTCGGCATCCGTGTACGTGACTGCCGCGCGCAGACCGACGCGCACCTTGGCGGCATCGGGGAACGCCGACCAGGGGACCTGCGCTTCGACGTGCAGGCCACCTTCGCTTGGCGCTTCGACGATCTTGGCGCCGCTGACGGGGGCGCCCTTGAGCTTCACGACGCCCGCGACCTTGCCGGGATTGCCCGGGTACAGCTCGAGCTCGTAGGTGTTGAAGTCGCGACCGTGCGGGAAGGCGATGAGCAGCGTCGCGTGGTCTTCGTTGGGACCGGCGGCGGCGGTGCGCACGATGTGCTTGTCGAAGATCTTGAGCACGACGTACAGGTTCGCTTCGTCGTAGCCGACCGTCACCGCGGCGCGCGGGTCGCCGCCAGCGCGGCCGGACAGCGTCTCGCCCAGCTCGCTCATCTTGTTCGGCCACTCGCGCAGATCCCCGTCGATGCGGACCTTCTCGCCCTCCATCGGTTCGGCGGTGATCATGCGGCCGCCGGCCAACGCTGGCAGAGCCAGAAGCAACACCGAAAGGCCGACCGCGAGCGCTTGAAATTTCCGCATTTCGATCGCTACTTTTTCATTCGCAGCTGTTGCTGCTCTTCCGCGTCCAGGTCAGCCAGAGCGCGGGCCAGCTCGTCCTGCTCGGCCGCGTCGAGCGGCGCGTGTTCTTCGACGCGCACGGGCGCAGCTTTCACCGGCTCAGGCTCCGGCGGAAGCAAGCCCATCTTCCGCTTCAAGGCGGTCAGATCTTCGTCCGCTCCCTTGCTGACTTCGAGCTCGCGGAACTTGTGCGCGAGCGTGTCACCCGAAGCTTCTTCGTTCAGCTCCGCGTGTGCCTCGGCTTCGGCCTCCATCTGCTCGATGCGACCAGCCATGCGATCGAAGGTCTCGAACGCGCTGGCGTTCTTGAGACCGGTCATGGTCTCTTGAATGGCCTTCTGAGCTTCCGCGCGCTTCTTCCGTGCGATGAGCAGGCTCTTCTTGCGCTTCGCTTCTTCGATCTTGTTGTTCAGCGCGCGCAGCGCGAGCTTCAGCTGCTCGACGGCAGATTTTTGCTTCTGCCACTGATCTTGAAACTGCTCGGCTAAGGTCTGGTGCTCTTTTTTGCGTGCCAGCGCTTCCTTGGCCAGCGCGTCGTCGCCGGAGCGAATCGCGAGCATGGCACGGCGCTCCCATTCGTTCGCATTCGTCGTCTCTTGCTCGACTTGCTTCGCCAAGCGCTTTTCGTCCGCAATCGACTCGGCCACCTGACGCTTGGCTTCGAGCAATTGATTGCTCATCTCTTCGACGATCTGGTTCAGCATCTTCTCCGGATCTTCGGAGCGGCTGATCAGGTCGTTTAGGTTGCTTTTGATGAGGGCGGCGAGCCGCGCGAAAATTCCCATGTTCTTCTGCCTTTAGACGCGGAGCGTTGGAACCTGATTGGCGAGCGCCATGTCGAGATCGGCGAGCACCGCTTCGAGCTCGTTCAGATCCAGATTGCGGAGCTCCAGCGCGGCGCTCAGCACAATCGTACCGCCCTCGATACCGTAGGCGGCATGCATCAAGGCCGTCGCGTTGAGCACCAAGAGCTTGCGGAACAACGCGGCACCCGCGGCGTCTTCGGTCGGCGCGGGGCCGATGTCGACCTGCAGGACGAGCACCGGCGGAGCCATGCGGAGCGCGACCAGCGGCCGATCGACGCCCATGGAGATCAGATATGTTCCGTCTTCGGCTCGTTCGAAGCGACGCTCGAGCCGATGCAGGTAACCCTCCAAGTCCTGATTGCTCTGGATCATGTCGAGACCAGCGTAACACGGATTTCCGGCCGGAAAAGCCGGCTGTTCGTGCGCTCCGGCACGCTTGTCGGTCAGCCGGCAGCGCGAATCGGGGCGCCGTCTTTGCTGGCTCGCACGGGCACCAGGTCGTCCGGGGGCGGCGGCTCGGGTTGAATCGTGACGTGGCTGAGCCCGTACTGTTCCTTCATGCACTCGGCGACCTCGCGGCACACGTCCGTGCCGTGGCGACCGCGTTGTAGCGTCACGTGCGCCGTCAGCGTGTCGAAGCGCTCCGAGATGCGCCACACGTGTAGATCGTGTACCGAGGCGACGCCCGCGCAGCCCAAGATGGCGCGCTCGATGGCCGTCACGTCGAGATGAGGCGGAGCGCCTTCCAGCAAAATCCCGGTTGTCTCGCGCAGCACGCGCCAACCGCTGAACACGACCAAAAGCGCGATCAACCCGGAGAGCGCTGGGTCGGCCCGCGTCAAACCCCAAAGCAACACGGCCAGCGACGCCATGATCGCGGCCACGGAGCCCAAGGCGTCCGTCAGCACGTGGGCCAAGGCCGCGCGAATGTTGAGGTTCGACTGCCCGCGCATGAGCATCAACGCGACGAGCAAGTTGACGACCAAGCCGCCGATCGCCGTAGCCAGCATCGGTCGACCGTGAATGTCGACTGGCGTCACCCAGCGCTCAATGGCCTCTTTGATGATCAACAAACCGACGAACGCGAGCGCGATGCCATTGACGAACGCCGCCAGGACTTCGGCGCGACGGAAGCCGTAGGTGGTGCGGTCGGTGCGCGGCTTGGCTGCAAAGTGCTGCGCGACGATGGCCAGCACGAGCGCTCCGGAGTCCGCCAGCATGTGCCCAGCATCGGCGAGCAGCGCGAGGCTGCCGCTCCACATGCCGACCACCACTTCAACGACCATGAAGAGGGTCGTGACGCCGAGCGCTAGGGCGAGCGCGCGCTGCGCGCTGCGCTCGAGACCATGGCCGTGACCATGGCCGGCGGAACCATGGCCATGGCCGTGCGAATCGTGCTCGTGCGCCTGGCTCACCTTCGAAGCAAAGCACCAACCTGATGGCTCGAAAAGCTCCCGCCAAACGCTTGGCGAACTCGCGAGGATTCAAGGCCATTTTAAGGCTTCGAGCGCGAGCCACTTGCGCCCGAAACGCGCCTGAGTAGGCTTGGCCATGTTTGACAAGAACTTGCGCGAGTGCCTGACGTTCGACGATGTCATGCTCGTACCCGCGTACAGCGAGGTGCTGCCGACTGAGGTAGACGTCCGCACGCGCCTTACCCGCACGATCGAGCTCAACATTCCCATCGTGAGCGCCGCGATGGACTCCGTCACGGAGGCCCGCTCCGCGATCGCGATGGCGCGCCAAGGTGGCATCGGCATCATTCACAAGAATCTGCCGCCAGCGGCGCAAGCCGAACAGGTGGACCGAGTGAAGCGCGCCGAGAGCGCGGTGATTGTGGATCCGGTGACTGTGCGCCCCTCGCAGTCACTGCGTGAAGCGCTCGGTGTCATGCACGAGCACGACGTGTCCGGCGTCCCGGTCGTCGAAGGAGATTCCCCGGTGGGCATCCTCACCGCGCGCGACATTCGCTTCGAGAAGAACTTGGATCAGCCGGTCAGCGCGCTGATGACGACGAAGTTAGTGAGCGTGCCTCCGGGCTGCCAGCCCGAAGCGGCCCGCGAGCTCTTGCACAAGCATCGCATCGAGAAGCTGCTCGTCATCGACAACGGCAAGCTCGTCGGCCTGATCACGATCAAGGATCTACTGCAGGCCGAGCGCAATCCGCTGGCGGTCAAAGACGACCGCAGCCGCCTGCGTGTCGGCGCCGCCATTGGCCCGGGCGCGGATCGCGAAGCGCGCAGTGACGCGCTGGTCGAAGCGGGAGTGGACTTGCTGGTGCTCGACACCGCGCACGGCCACCATTTCGGCGTGATCGAAGCGGCGCGCGCGACGAAGAAGCGCCACCCAAACGTACAGCTCGTGGCCGGCAACATCGCCACGGCGGACGCTGCAAAGGCGCTAATCGACGCTGGCGTCGACGCGGTGAAGGTCGGCATCGGCCCCGGTAGTATCTGCACCACGCGCATCGTCGCTGGTATCGGCGTGCCGCAAATCACGGCCATCGCCGACTGCGTCGAGGTCGGCGAGCGCGCGGGCATTCCGATCATCGCGGACGGCGGCATCAAGTACTCGGGCGACGTCACCAAAGCGATCGCAGCCGGCGCATCCGCGGTCATGATCGGCTCGCTCTTCGCTGGTACCGACGAAGCGCCCGGTGAGCTCGTGCTCTACCAAGGCCGCAGCTACAAGCAGTACCGCGGCATGGGCTCGCTCGGCGCGATGAAGAAAGGCAGCAAGGACCGTTACGGGCAGGGCGGCACCGCCGACGAAAAGCTCGTCCCGGAAGGCATCGAAGGTCGCGTGCCGCACCGCGGTTCACTCGCCTCGATTCTCGGGCAGCTCGTCGGTGGCTTACGCGCGGGCATGGGCTACACCGGTTCCGCCTCGATTCAAGATCTCCGCCACAACGCGAAATTCATTCGCATCACTGGCCAGGGCTTGCGCGAATCTCACGTCCACGACGTGATCATCACTGAAGAAGCGCCGAACTACCGAGCGTAGCCGGCCGCGTTCAGCGCGCGCTTTTCCGGTGTGACGGAAGCCACAACGCCTGGACACTAGTTGCCTGCGCGACCATCTTCCCAATGGGGAGACACGCGAAGGGGCGCGACATGCCCCTTCGCAGCTCGAATTCCACGTCGGAAGGCCGACATGGATCGCGTCACCAATAGAGCGCTGCGGGAGTGCGGCGGCCTCCCTAGTGCGACGTCTCGAATTCGTACGCGACACCTAGTGTGCCGCTCACGGTCGTGACGGAGCCGATGCCGTCGGCGCAGGTGCCGAGCACGTCGCCGCTGAGGCGTTCGCCGGTGGCGTCGAGGCGCGAGAGCACAGAGACGTGACGAGAGAGGCGGAAGGTTGCGCCGAGCGCGCCGCCCAACCCAAAGCCCGGACCGTCGGTTACGCTGCATGAAAATGCGGAGGGCGGGACCGTGATCGAGGTGGACGTCGGGCGTGTACCGAGCGTGTCGACGTGCTCGAACACGAGACCCAGACGCAAATTGACGAACACGTCCCAGCGTTCGTTCCGCCACGGGAAAACGCGAGCCGCGAGCCAGCCGCCGGTCGCGCTGTATTGCGTGTCGATCGAGCTTTCGTCACTTACGCCGCGCACGCGACCGAGCCCGGCGTGCTCGAATTCGAGTCCGACGGCGTACTCGGAGCTCCAGGCCAAGTACGCCGCAAGCGCGAACGTCGAATCGAGCAATTGTTCGTGCGCGGCATCGTCGAAGCTCGCGCCCAAACGCGTGTTCAAACCGAAACGCGCCTCTATCGTCACTGGTAGCGCGTCGTAGTCGCGAGCGAAGCGCGCGGGCGCAGCTGGCGGAACAGGAGCGTCTTGACTCGACACGGCGAGCGTCGTTGCAGGACGACGTTCGTCGAGCGGGGCGCTGATCGGCGGTGCGGCAGGCGCAGCCGCCGTCACCGGCAGCGCGGGCGGGGCTTCATCGACTGCGCTCGGAGCGGATGCAGCCG
>DATCFJ010000899.1:0-2838 GCA_036509605.1 Polyangiaceae bacterium
CTCGCGCGCGCCCGCTTCCATGGATCAAGAGTGCTGCGTCGCCCGGCTGGCTTGCACTTTCCGGAAGAGGCTGAGCTGCCGGAAGGCAAACGCCACCTCGAGCTGCGCACGCTGCTCTACCAATTCCTGAAACCCGCGTTCGGGCACGAAGCGGGTGTCGGTTGTGATCAGTTCGTGTACTGGGATCCGACCGATCCGCGCGCCTGCCTGGCGCCGGACGCGTTCGTCCGCTTTGGGCAACCGGACGACCTGTTTGGCTCGTGGAAGGTGTGGGAGCGCGGCGCCCCGCATGTAGCCGTCGAGATCGTGAGTGATTTCGACGAGCCAGAGGCTGTGTGGCAGGAAAAGCTCGAAAAGTATCGCCGCTTGGGCGTGCGCGAGCTAGTTCGCTTCAATCCCGTGTCGGGCGATCAGCTGCTGCGCATTTGGGACTTAGTGAATGGAGACCTGTTGGAACGCCAACTCAGCGAGCCTAAGGCGCAGAGCCGCGTCCTACCGGGCTTTTGGATCAACGTAGAGAGCGCACCCTTGGGCCCCACACTGCGGCTGAGCCACGACGAGAGTGGTGAGCGGCTGTTCTTGACGCCGGCAGAGCATGAAGCCGAAGCTCTGCGGGCCGCCGAGCAGCGCATTCATGAACTGGAAGCCGAGCTGCGGCGTCGTCAGCCGTGATCTGCAAGTGACGCGAACGACACTGCAGAATACGCGGAGCGCGCTGCGGCCCTCGCGCCGATCGGTTCCGCAGAGCTCGACACTGAGGCCGAGATCTTGGGTGATTTGGGCCGAGTCGACGACGCGCTGCGCGTTCAGCGCTTGGTCGTAGCTTTCTTACCCGAAAGAGCCGACGGGGCGGTACTATTGCGACATTTGCGCGATTATGAGCGGCGCGCCGCTGCGGCGAAGCTTCCTTCTGGGCAACAGAAAAAGCCCTAACGCGCTCGTTGTCGTAAACGGTCGATGCTCATCGCCACTACGATGATGAAGCCCGTGAAGATCTCCTGCACCCAGTTGGGGAAACCGAGGTGCGTGCAACCCGCTTTGATCACGGTTAACAAGAGCGCACCGACCAAGGTGCCGGCAGCGGAGCCCTGACCGCCCGATAGGGAGCCGCCGCCGATCACGACCGCGGCGATGACCTCGAGCTCGAGCCCGACTGAATCGGTCGGATCGCCGACGGTGAGCGTCGAAAATTCGAGCACGCCGGACAGGCCGACGAGGAGCCCGGCCAGCGCGTACACGAAGAGCGTCGTCTTCGGGATCGAGATGCCGCACAGGCGTGCGGTTTCTTGGTTCGAGCCGATGGCTACGATTTGACGGCCGATCTTGGTGTACGTGAGCAGGCCGACGCCGAAGAGCGTGGCGGCAAGCATCAGCCACACGCCTGGAGGTAGCGCCAGAGAGTGCGCGTGGCTCTGCATCAGAGCGTCCAGGCCGCGCGGATCGGCATCGATTTTTTGCTCGTCAGCCAGGCCCTTCGCGACGCCGCGCAGGATGCTCATCGTGCCCAGAGTGACGATAAATGGCGAGATTTTGAGGCCAGAAACGAGCGCGCCGTTGCACAGGCCGAGCACCCCGCCGGTCAGCACGCCGAGCGCTGCGGCGGTTAGTGGACCTGAGCCCGCGCGTAGGCTCTCTGCGACTACTACTGTGGTTAGCGCGACCGCAGAGCCCACGGACAAGTCGATTCCGCCGAGCACGATCGTGAAGGTCATGCCCACGGCCGCGATGCCGACGACCGCGGTTTGGCGAAGCATCGTCACGAGGTTCGTCTCGCGCGCGAAGGTGTCGGGCGCCAGCGCCGTGAACAGCACGTACAGCGCGGCCAAGGCCAGCAGTGGCCCTAGCCAGGGCGTGCGAAACAGCCGCCTTAGCTCGGTCATCCGGTAGCCTCGAGCAACAGCTCATGTTCGCTGCATTCGCTGGCTGGGCGTGCAGGGCCGAGCCGACCGCGAACCATGACGGCGATGCGGTCACACACGCCGATTAGCTCAGGCAAGTAGCTAGAGACCATGAGCACGGCGTTCCCGCGCGCGGCGAGCTCGTCGATGATGCGATACAGGTCGGCGCGGCTGCCGACGTCGACGCCGCGCGTCGGCTCGTCGAGCAAGAGCACGTCGGTGTCTTGCTGGAGCAGGCGCGCAAAGCAGATCTTTTGCTGATTTCCGCCGGATAAATCGCGCGCGAGCTGATCAGGATCGCGAGCGCGCACGCCTAGGCGCTCGATATAGGTGCGAGTGATGGCGGCGCGCCGTGCTGGGCTCACCCAACCCAATGAGCCGAGCGACCCCAAATTCGACAGTGTGATGTTGTCGCCCAACGTCAGTCCAAGGGCGAGCCCTTCGCCCTTGCGATCTTCGCTGAGTAGTCCGACGCCTTGTGCGAGCCGCCTCGCCGGCGACGCTGGCCCCACGACCGCCTTCACACGCAGCGTGCCGCTCTTCACAGCGTCGAGCCCGAAGATGGCGCGCAGCAGCTCGCTGCGTCCGGCGCCGAGCAGACCGGCGATGCCCAGCACCTCGCCGCGCCGCAATTCGAGGGACGCCGAGATCGGCAGCTTGCGCCCGGCGAGCTCTTTGACCTCGAGCACCAGCTCTCCTGGAGTGCGCGCGGAGCGCGGGAACAACTCCTGCACGTCGCGCCCCGCCATCAGCTTGACGAGCTCTCCGCGCGTCGTGCCGGCAATCTCGCCGCTGGCCACGAATTTGCCGTCGCGAAGCACGGTGTAGCGCTCCGCAATGCGCTCCACTTCTTCCAAGAAATGCGACACGTACAACACCGCGATGCCGCTCTTCGTCAGCTCACGCACCACCGTGAACAAACGCTCCGCTTCGCTCGAAT
>DATCFJ010000900.1:0-3603 GCA_036509605.1 Polyangiaceae bacterium
TTGTCGCGGAGACACGCGAAGCAGTCCTCGGTCTTTTTGGGGCCGCAGCCGCGCTTGGCATTCAACTTCGCCAAGAGATGCAGCGCGCGCCGATCACCGTCCGTCAACGCCTTGGGCAAGATCGCTTGGTATTGCGGACACGTCTCGGCAACCCGAAGGTCGAGAGCAACGCCGAGCGCCGCGGATGCCTTGGGCCGCACGTCAGTGCTGTACAAGAGCGCGCGGGCGAGGTCGGTCGTGTCCGAGCGCACCGTCGTGCCCGTCCACACTTCGTACAGGAGGTCGGTGCCGGACGGCGACTCGATCAGCGCCATCGCCGACAGCGCGTCGGCAGCGGTAGACGGGTCTTCGGCCAGATGAAGCAGCTGAGACTGCACCGCGCTATCTTTACCCAAGGCTGGGTTCTGCTCGAGCTTTTGGCGCAACGAGATCGCTGCAACGCGCTTTTGTTGGGCATGCGCCTCCGCCAAAATCACGAGCTCACGAGAGCTGAGTGAGCTTGCTGGGCGGCGCTCCAGATCGGCGACCGCATCCTCTTTGGGCGGCTCGACCGCCGCGCTGGCTGACGGAACCGCGTGCTCGGGGAGCGCCGGGTGAGTCGTTGCAACCCGTTCGTGCGTCGAGCGATGACCCGCCACAGCGATCAGCCCGACCGAGAACAGCACAGGAACCAACACCATCCCCAAGATCGGACGAGAACGCGCGTAGTGAAGCGCGGGTGCGAACCGAGAGCCGCCTTCCACGCTCGCGTCAGGCTTGCTTGGCGGCGGCGGCGTCTGCGAAACAGCACCAGGCAATGGCGGCGGCCGACTCGACATCGTCACCCGCGGGCGTGGCAGAGGGGCCACATCCGCGACGGACGTTCCCGAGCGCACGAACACTGGGCTGTGTTGTGCCGACTCCACGCCAGTGTCGATGTGCGGCGGAGCAACGCCGAGCAACGTCTGATCTGCATCGCTCTTGGTCTTGTTGCGCTGAGGCTCATCCTGCTCCGACATTTCGCCGACACATTACCACGCCTGCGTTCTGCCACTTTCGAGACACACTGAAGCAATCCAGTGTGGCTTTCTTGCGAAGCGAACGGATCAATGGGCGCGAGAAAAATGAATCCGCACGGCCCTGTCGATCGGACCACCTCAGAACCCGCGCTCGGCCCGAAACCCGTCGCAATCCGCAGCTCTGAAGCCACCGCCCGTCGCCGAGCGACCACCGTGGGCCGCGTTCTCTTGGGCAGCGTGTTCTTCGCCTTTGTGTTCGTCGGAGAGTGAGACGCTAACCGCCGTTGACCGTCGCCGCGCTTGCGACTTTCTTGGCTCGGCTGAGTTGGCAGGGGCTGTCGTACGGCACGTTGTATGACATGAAGCGTTGGCGGTCGAGCGGAGCAGGCTTAGCGTGTGTGCCAAACTCCGGGGTTCGGTCCGTCACCAAGTAGACGTCGTAGCTCACTAGGCAGTCTTCCGCGTGCCCGGTGCGCAGTGGGTACGCCAGCAACCACTCTTGAAACGCCTGACGATAGTTCGCAAAGCCGTCGTAGCCGATTCGGTCCGAGTACATCACGAAGAACTGGCTCTGCCCCATGTGAGTCGGCACAACGGTGCCCGCGGGATAGTGCTGATCGCTGGCGACAGCGTTGTACGGGTCGACGTGGTTGCCCGCTGACGTGGTCGCGTCGACGTAGATCATCGAATCGACGCGCGACGGCTCGCTCGCGAACATCCGCCAGCCTTGCAGGATGCGCGGATACTCGATGACGGCCTTGACCCACTTCGGCTCGGGGAAGCGCAACGCTTGGGGTACGGCCGCATTGTCGTTGAGCGCCTCGCTGGCAATCGCCAGCAGGATCAACAGCACGGCCCCTTCGGCGAGCCAGCGCGGAATGATGGAGGCTGACTTAGGGAGCGCGCGCGAGCGGAGCCAGGGCCGCACGCGGTGCGCGAGCGCTGCGGCAATCGGCCGCAGCCGCGGGCCGAAGCGCTGCGACAGGCCCTGCCAGTGCTCCGCCGTCAGCAAGAGCGGGTAGAACGAGATCATCGCGGGGCTGAAGCCACCGAGGTTCAAACCCAGCGCAAAGCCCAAGTGCAAGAAGGGCATGACGCAAACCGCCAGAAGCCGCGCCTGCCTTACGAACAGAGGCGTAATGATCAACGCGAACCCGCACCACTCCGTGGCCAGCGTCGACCACGTGAGCGCGCGCACCGCCGACATCGACAAGTGCTCACGCATCCACACGCCAACCCACGTAACGAGCTTGTCTTGGTGTAAGGCGTAGTACACGGCGCTGCCGTCCCGCCAGGCAGCCCCGCTCTTGCTCGAAGCGTTGAATAAGTAGATCGCCGAAAACTGCAGCAATAGAGCCAAAACGGCGAACGACACCACCGGAGCGCGCGATGGCTCGGGGGCTTCGGACGCAGCGCGCGGATCGCCCACCAGCGCGGGGCCTTCCGGCGTCGCTGCCAACGCGTCGAGTGAGAAGCGCGCGCCGAGTGGCAGCGGCAACGTCAACAGGCAAAGCAAGTTCATCACCATGTCGCCGCCGTTCTCGAGCACGGCAAGGCGGCTGTTCAGGCTAACGCGGGCCAGCAGCGTCAGAGCTTGGACCCAACGCATGTGGTATCCAAGCATGAACATCACGTACACGACGGCGCACAGCACAAACCCCAACTCTGCTTCGCGCACGCTCGACAGCGTGAAGAACAGCGAGAACATGCTGCTGGTCGGAGGTCGCCAAAGTAACGTGTGGTTGGGCAGCAGCCCGCTGTTGGCATACCAAAGTCCAAGCTCGGCCCAGCGCCTGGCCAGGTCCGAAAGCAGGACCGCGCCGAACAACACGCGGAACACCCCCAAGCTCCGTGGGTCCACGGTCAAGTAGGTAGTCACCAGTGAACGTCGCCAGCTCGGCATCTCGCGCGCGAGAACAGCAAGATCCGGGCCACGAAGCAACCCACGAAGTCCCGCGCGCACCGCAAGCCAGCACCCGCGCGTGGCACAAGTTGGCAAGCCCGAGCGCGCTCGATGTCGCGGTCAGCGCCCTTGACTAGTTACATGGAAGGAGCAGCGTGCTTCCAGCGTAAGCTCGCCTGATGTGGACCAGGTGGACGGTAGGCGCGCTGGTGTCGGCTTCGCTTGCCGTGGCGTGCGGCTCCACTCGCAACGGGGAGCAAGCGCGCGCGATGGGCGGCGCCGGGGGCAGCGTTACCGCCGGTAACAATGCCGCGGGATCGACAGTGGGCGGCGGAAGCGTAGGCGGCGCGAGCCAAACACTACGAGCACGTGCGGAGCACCGCCAGTGAGCTACGCCAGCCACTGGGTGGGCGACGTTTGTAATCCGGGTGTGTCGTTCGTCGAAGCCGACGCCAAGTACAGCGGCCCGCTCTATGGACGCAGCTCATGCATGGCTATGGCTACCGGCACGAGCGCCAGCGTATTTTCCGTCAAGCCTGCGTCTGACGATGCTTTCCCGGCGCTCGAAAGCACCACTCTAACCACGGACGCCGGGCGACTGAAGCCAATGTATCTCAGCGCGGCCGACGGTGGCTGCTTCTTCCAGAACTGGTGGGACGACCAACTGCAGACGCCGTGCTCGTTCGAGTCGCAGTACGCGGG
>DATCFJ010000901.1:0-2836 GCA_036509605.1 Polyangiaceae bacterium
CGAGCCAGCAGTGCGCCGCGAGCTGGCACGCAGCTTGGCGGAGCTGAACGCGCTCCTCGAGCCGCTCGACGTGGCCGCGCTGCCGGTCTCGCCGGCCTGCCTCGCCACATTGTGGCCGCCCGCGCAACACATCTGGGAATCGCAGAACCTCGACAACGAGGAGACGCGCTTCATCGACGGCCACGGCAAGGCCGCCCAGCAAGTGATCAAGAAGAGCAAGTTGAAGCGAGTCGCTACGCCTCTCGACTGGGGCGTGAAGAACATTCGCTTTCGCGACGACTCCGTGTGCGCAGTGTACGATTCCGACTCGCTACACGCCGCATCCGAGGCCGAGTGCGCCGGGCGCGCCGCCGCGCAGTTTACGGCGCAATGGGAGCTGCCGGCGATGCTCACCCCAACGCCAGCCGAGTCTCAAGCATTCCTCGACGAATACCAATCCGCCCGCGGGCGCCGTTTTTCGCGGGCGGAGCGCACGATCGCAGCAGCGTCCGCGCGTTACTTGGTTGCGCAGGTGGCCCGGCAAGAGTTGCTTTCGGGCATACCTGAAGCCGACAACTTTCGCGGCCTGCTTCGCAATTACGACTCCGATCCGCTGCTCTGAACGGGCTCTGAACGGGCTCGGGCCGCGCTCGAAGCGGGCGGCGTTCGGTGCTAGCGTCGAAGCTGTTTCATGTCGAGCACGGTCGATCCTAGTCTTTGCCCGGTGTGCGGGGAGCCGAACACCTGCGGCCTGAGCCAAGGCAAGACCGAGTGCTGGTGCTTCAATCTGAAGATCCCGCAAGAGTCGCTCGACCGCGTCCCAGCCGAAGCGAAAAACGTCGTCTGCATTTGCCCGCGTTGCGCCGCAGCGCAAGCCGACGCGCCCGTTCGCTAGCGCTCACCGTGACTCTCGCTCAGCGCCTCCTGCTCGCCATCGGCGCCCTCAGCCTGGCTACGATCTTCGCGCTCGGCTTCGGTGTGCGCGAAGCCTGGCATCGCAGTGAAGAGCAGCGCTTTCGCGATCAATTCGCGCAGGCCATGGAGCCACTCGGCCGTGAGCTGTCCGATGAGCTCGAAGGCCTGCCGCTGCTCACCGAGCCGCTGTGTCGTCACGATCCGCTCGTGGACAGTGCGCTCGTCGGGCTGGAGGCAGGCGACCTCGATCAGCGCAAGCTCGCCATCAGCGTGCGCGTGCCAGAGCTCGCACAGGCGTTGCGCTTAGACGAGCTGTACGTCGTGACATCAGCGGGTGAAGTGCTGGGCGCCCAGACGCCAGGCGCTCACACGCCGGGGTCCGCGCTCGCCGCATACCTCGAGCATGCGGACAAGGCAGGTGTGCGCAACGCTTCGCCGCTCGCCATCGAATACGGCTGCGTGCATCGCTCGCCGGACAAGCGAGGTCTTTGGGTTGGGGTGTACGCAGCGCGGCACTTGGAGCCAATGCTCGCGAAAATTGGCGACGCCTACAATGTGAGCCTGAGCTTCGAGCCGCTCGCGGCATCAGAGCAACGCATGGTGGGGGTGCTCGATCTGCCGGAGCTCGGTCACCGGAAGATCAGCGCGTACCGCTCGCGCGTACCACTGTTGTCTGCGCTCGAGGATCTAGACGTCACCATCTCGCTGATCGGCGTCGGTACGTTAGTCGCCGCGCTAGTGGTGTCTCTGATGCTCTCGAAAGGCCTGAGCCGGCCCTTGGTCGAGCTGGCACGCGAAGCAGGCGCGGTTGCCCATGGCGAGCCGAAGCCGGTCGCCGTGCGCGGCGCGGCCGAAATCCGCGCCTTCGCCGACGCCTTCAATCGCGCGATCGCCGACCTGACCGCGCTGCGCAAACGGCTCGCGGCCACCGAGCGCATCGCGGCTCGCCGCGAAATCGCGCGGCGCGTCGCTCACGAGATCAAAAACCCGCTCGCGCCGATCCGCGCGGCGGTCGAAACGTTGCGGCGCTTGCACGCGCGCCAAGATCCGGCGTTCGAAGAGTACTTCGACGAAGCCACGCGTACGGTGCTGGAAGAGGTGCAGCGCATCACGCACATCGTCGGTGAGTTCACGCGCTTCGCGCGTTTGCCCGCGCCCAATCCCGCACCCTTCGAGATCGTGGAAGCGATCCGCGCCGTCGCCAATCTGCACGGTGCCAATGGCACGCCGGTGAAGTTCAGCAGCGCACAATGCCCCGCGGTGAATGCTGACCGCGACCAAGTCGTGCAGTTGATGACCAACCTGATCCAAAACGCGCAATACGCCGCGGAGTCCCAGCCCGCGCCCGAAGTGCGAGTCGACGTGCGTCCGGCCGGCGCAGACAAGGTTCGGATCGTCGTCAGTGACAACGGCCCAGGGCTCGCACCCGAAATGCGCGAGCGGCTGTTCGAGCCGTACGCCACGAACAAACCCGGCGGTACTGGGCTCGGGCTAGCGATCGCGCAGCGCATCGTGATCGAGCACGGCGGCGAGATCACGTATGCGGATGGCGCGTCGGGCGGCGCGACATTCAGCATCGAGCTGCCCGTGTCGGGGCCTGGGCTTTTGCAAGAGGCGCCCCTCAGCGAGGAGTAAGCGCGCCGCGCGCCGCGCGCCAGACGCCGAAACTCGGGGAAGGAATCGCGCGGACCTGTGTATACTTAGGTGTGGCCTACCGTTTAATGAGTCTTGGGTTGCTCGGCGCTGTACCGCTGCTCGTCACGCTGAGCGCGTGCACCATCATCGTTCGATCCGGGCCCAACGCTCCCGCAAACGGCTACTACGAGCCTGCACCCGCGCCGGTCGCTGCCGCGCCGGCACCGGCTTATTATCCACCGGCCCCGCGCCCAGTGCATCAGGCGGCAACGCCGTCGTACATCCCCGCGCCGGTCCGAGCTCAGCC
>DATCFJ010000902.1:0-11793 GCA_036509605.1 Polyangiaceae bacterium
CCAGCCACGCCGGCGTGGAAGCGCCGTGGAACGACGTCGCCGCGTGATAGGCGCTTGCGTGACCGGAGCCGTGACCCGTGTGTCCGCTGCAGTGCCCGCCGCCGCTATGGCGCCCGCCATGTCCACCGCCGTGTCCGCCGCCGTGTCCGCCCTTGGCCAACACTGGCGCCGGATACAGCGCCGCGAGCACGACTGACGCGCACAGCAGCTTACGAAGTCGACCCCAATCCACAGCTTATCAAAAGCAAGCTCCGTTCCTGACTCGATATCTGCGCATTCTCAACGTGAGTCAGCAATGCCGCGGCTTTTTGACCCGGCAGTGGGGTGCGCCGCCACGGCGGTCGTGCAAGTGCGCCGCCGGGCTGCGTGGTGCCTTCGACGGGCGTTCGCAGTACAGTGTCGCGGCGTGTCCGCCTCCGAAAAGCCCTGTCGCCTGTTCATCTACGGCACGCTACTTCCGGGCGAGCGCGATCACGCGCTCTTGTCAGAGGCGGAGCACCTTGGTCCTGCCAGCACAGAGCCGGCATTCCAGCTCGTCGAGGTCGGCGCTTATGCGGCGCTCGTGGCTGACGGCAAAGTGGTGGTGCACGGCGAGCTGTACGCGACCGACCTGCAGACGCGCCGTCAGATCGACGTCGCGCGCCAAGTGCCCATTCTGTTCCAACGCGCGCCAATTAGGCTCGCGGACGGCACTGCCGTCGAAGCCTACGTGATGACCGCTGACCAAGTGCGCGGCAAGCGCCGCTTGGCGCATGGGGATTGGCGCACCCGCTTTGCGCCCCCGGTTGACCGGCGCGCGGGCGGTGCATTCGTCAAATGGGCCCGCACGCGCTTCGACAAGTAGCTCAGAAACATTGAGGCTTGAATCGCTTACGACCCTGCGCGTCTAGCACGTACGGGGGCTTGCAATTGACCAATCCCGGGCCAGCTCTCGTGATCTTCCGTACGCTGCGGGGCGCGTCGCCGGAGGCCTTGGCCGAGGCCACTGGCTCCGTTGGCAGATCAGTCGCGAGCACGGACTTTGGCTCCAGTGTCTTCGCGTTGGAGCTTTGAGCGTCTATCGGCGGCGCGGACGCGCTCGCTACTGGTTGAGGCGTAGGCGGCGGGGGCGCGGGCCGTAACGCGAGCAAGATCACCCACAACACGCCCGCGCCGAGCAGCGCCGCTGCACCGCGTAACAGCCAAGGACGAACGCTCTCGCGCTGCAGCCAATTCGCCTGCTGGGCGCGTTGAATGATCGGACTGCCAATGGTCGGGACTGACGCGCTGCCGAGCGTGTGCGGGTGTTGCGACACGCTGGCCAAGCGGCGCTGCAACCCCGCGGCGTCCACGACCGCGCTCACGCCGGTGCTTTCTTCGGCCTCGCGTAGACGCAGCGCGCGTTCCTTGAGCGAGTCCCCCGCGACGCTCTCCACCCAGGCGCCGACCTTCAGACTGCCCGCGGGCGGGATACACGCCTCCAGAGCGATTGCCATTTCGCGCGCGCTCGCAAAACGGTCTTCGCGATTTGGAGCTAGCGCTTTGAGCACGAGCCCGTCGAGCGCCGCCGACACCTCTCCGCGATGGGTGCTGGGCGGTTTGACGAAGCCCGACAACACGGCGGTCACCGTCGCGCCTGGGTCTCCGCGGGCGAACAAGCGTTGCCCGGTGATCAGCTCCCAGAGCACGATTCCGGCCGCAAACACGTCCACACGGCGATCCAGATCGGCACCGCGCAGCTGTTCGGGCGCCATGTACGTCAGCTTGCCTTTGATCTGCCCGTTCTCCGTGGTGTGCACGCGCGAGGCGGCCTTCGCCACGCCGAAGTCGAGGATGTGCGACGCGCCGTCGATTCCCACCAGCATGTTCTGCGGTGAGACATCGCGATGCACGATCTGCAAAGGCTCGCCCTCTTCGGTGGTGGCCTCGTGCGCGGCGTGCAACCCCAGCAAGACCTGCACCAAGATCGCGCTCGCGATGCTCAGCGGCACCGGTTCGCGTGCGAAATGCACTAAACGGGACAAGGGTTCGCCTTCGACGAACTCCATGATCACGAACAGCTCGCCATCCCGGGCGACAACGTCGAGAACCGACACTACGTTGGGATGGCGGATGCGCGCGGTGAGCTGCGCCTCATCCAAGAATTGCGCTACGAATTCGGGGGATTTCGCGTACTGCGGGTGCAGCTGCTTGATCGCGACGGAACGCGAAAAGCCGACCGCGCCCACCAACCTACCGAAGTAGACGGTGGCCATGCCTCCCGAGGCGATCTCGCCGAATAGCGCGTAGCGCCCAATGCGCCGAGTGGCGGGGCCAGTGCCCAGGGATTGTGCGCGCGCTTCCACAACTTTCAAACGTATCATGGTGCCAGCCGCGCCACCATTGGCCGACAGGCAATAGCCGGCATACATCTCGTCACGCCCACCTACAGAGTGCGCGTGTGCTTCACTGATAGCCCTGCGCTTGCAGCTTGAACATGCGCGCGTATTTCCCGCCCTGCTCTAGCAAGCTCTCGTGCGAGCCGTGCTCGACCACCTGGCCCTGCTCCAGAACGATGATGTTCTTGGCCATGCGCACTGTGGGGAAGCGATGCGAAATGACGATCGTGGTGCGGTTCTTGGCGAGCTCTCGGAAGCGCTCGAAGACTGCGTGCTCGGACTCAGCGTCCAGCGCGGCCGTGGGTTCGTCGAGCACGAGGATGTCCGCGTCTTCGCGCATGAACGCGCGGGCGAGCGCAACCTTTTGCCATTGTCCGCCGGACAGCTCGCTGCCCTTTTCGAACCAATGACCGAGCGCGGCATCCAGGCCGCCGGGTAGCGATGTCAAGAGCTCGCTCGCGCCACCGCGCTCGGCGGCGCGCTCGATACGCGGCTCGTCGCCCAAGTGATCGACGCTGCCTAGCCCGATATTTTCGCGCAACTTGAGTTGGTACTTGTTGAAGTCTTGAAACAGCACGCCGAAGCGTTTGCGCAGCAGCGAAGGATCCCAAGTCGAAAGCTCGCGGCCATCCAAGATGATCCGCCCTTCGCTCGGCTCGTACAGCCCTGCGAGGAGCTTCACGAACGTAGTCTTGCCTGCGCCGTTTTCGCCGACCAAGGCGATGCTGTCGCCGGGCGCGATCTCTAGGTCGACGTGACGTAGGGCCCAGCTGTCCTTGCCTGGATAATGAAAGCCCACGTTCTCGAAGCGGATGCCCGCACCACTCGCTACGTTTGCCGACACGCGCCGAAGCGCGCGTTTCTGCTGCTCCCGCTCGCTCTCTTCCGCAAGCTCGATATAACTAAACAGGTTCGACATGTACAAGTTGTGCTCGTACAAATTGCCAATGCCGCTCAGCACCGACTGAAAGGATTGCTGCCCTTGGCGGAGCGACACCACATACAGCGTCAAATTGCCGAGCGTGATGCGCGCGGCCGCCGCGGCAACGGCCATGACCGCGTACGTCGCGTAGAACGCGAACGTGCCAATCAGGCTGAAGACGTGCGTGAGCAGCGCGCGCCGTACTGCGAGCTTCTTGTCTTCTTCGAAGAAGGACTCGGCCAAGGTGCGGTAGCGGTCCAAGAGGTGGGGACCAATGCCGAACAGCTTGACCTCCTTGACGTGCTCGTCATTGGCTAGCACGTACTCCAGGTAGAGCAGCTTTCGCGATTCTGGAGAGCGCCAATTGCGGATCCGAAACGCGATCTTCGAATAGCGCATTTCCGACAGCGTTGCGGGCAGAGTGGCCAAGAGCAGGCCGAGCACGATCAAACTGCTGAAGCGCGCCAGCATGATGGCGTAGCCGATCAGCGTGACGACGTTTTGCACCAAGCTGAAGCTTTCGGCGAGCAGTGCGACCGGTCGCGACGAAGCCTCACGTCGGGCACGCGTGAGCTTGTCGTAAAACTCGGCGTCCTCGAAAAACGACAGATCCAGGCGCAGCGCCTTGTCCAAGATCTGCACGTTCACGTCCGTGCCCAGGCGTGCCCCGAGCAGCGCTCGCACGAGACCCTGTCCGCGCTGTGTCGCCGCAGACAGCGCGACCAGCAGCAGCTCGACCGCCACCCAATCCAGCGTGAGCGTGCGATTGTGGAGCACCACCGCATCGATGATGCGTTTGCCGGCGTAAGCGATCGACAACGGTAACACCGCGCCGGCCACGCTGAGCCCGGACAAATACACGAGCAGTGACGGCGACGACGCCCACACCAAGCGGAGCGTGCGTTTGGTGTGACCGAACAGCTCTTTGGTGGCGAGCAGGCTTGGTTTCTTGACGTCGGGGGGAGGGGAGACCTGCAAGCGCTCGACATTAGTCCCGACTCTGCCTGCTCGCCATGCTGAGAGAGGCGCTTGTGCCGCGCTTTGCCTCGGAGTTTAGAAACGAGGGTTGCCGTCTGCCGCCTCAGCCCTATGCGGTTCCCTCGCGGCCGGAAGTGTGAGATCTGAGCCGTCAGGAGCCGCTCTTGCAGTCGATCATTTCCGTCAAGAATCTCACCAAGACGTACGCGTCTGGCTTCCAGGCACTAAAAGACGTCAACCTCGAGATTCGGCGCGGCGAGATCTTCGCGCTCTTGGGGCCCAACGGCGCCGGCAAGACAACCCTGATTGGCGTCGTGTGCGGCACCGTCAACCCGACTTCGGGCACCGTGCTCGCGGACGGTCACGACATCGTCGAGGATTTCCGCGCGGCCCGTTCCAAGATCGGCCTCGTGCCGCAAGAGCTGTCCACGGACATGTTCGAAACGGTTTGGGACACCGTTTGCTTCAGTCGCGGTTTGTTCGGCAAACCGAAAAATTCAGCGCACATCGAGAAGGTGCTGCGCGAGCTGTCGCTCTGGGATAAGCGTGACAACAAGATCATGACGCTGTCCGGCGGCATGAAGCGGCGCGTGCTGATCGCCAAAGCGCTCTCGCACGAACCGCAGATCTTGTTTTTGGACGAGCCGACCGCCGGCGTGGACGTCGATCTGCGCCGCGACATGTGGGAGATGGTCCGCACGCTGCGCGAAACCGGCGTGACCATCATCCTCACCACGCACTACATCGAAGAAGCCGAGCAGATGGCAGACCGCATTGGCATCATCAACAAGGGTGAGATCGTGCTGGTCGAGGAGAAGGCCGCGCTGATGGAAAAGCTCGGCAAGAAGGAGCTGATTTTGCAGCTCGAAGAGCCGCTGACGGCCTTGCCTGACGGCCTCTCTGGCTACCAGCTTGCCCTGTCGCAAGCGGGCCGCGTGTTGACCTTCACGTTCCACGCTGCGCGCGAGCGCTCGAAGATGGCCAGCCTGCTTCACGACTTGGCCGAGCTTGGCATCGCCTTCAAAGATTTGCAGACCCGCGAAAGCTCCCTGGAAGAGATTTTCGTCAGCTTGGTGAGGCCGTCATGAACCGACACGCGATCCGCGCCATCTACCTGTTCGAAATGGCCCGCACCTGGCGCACCATCTCGCAAAGCATCGCGGGCCCGGTGATCTCGACCTCGCTGTACTTCGTGGTGTTTGGCTCGGCCATCGGCTCGCGCATGACTTCGGTCGAGGGCATCGGCTACGCGGCGTTCATCATCCCCGGCCTGACTATGTTGTCTCTGCTCAACGAGAGCATCTCGAATGCGTCCTTCGGCATCTATATGCCCAAGTTCTCCGGGACCATTTACGAGGTGTTGTCCGCGCCCATCTCCTACCTCGAGATCATCCTCGGTTACGTAGGCGCGGCGGCCTCGAAATCGGTGATTTTGGGCACGATTATCCTGATCACCGCGCGCATCTTCGTGAGCTATCAGATCGCGCATCCGCTTTGGATGGTGACTTTCTTGGTGCTCACGTCGGTCACCTTCAGCCTGTTTGGCTTCATCATCGGCCTGTGGGCAGACGGCTTTCAGAAGCTGCAAATGATACCGATGCTGGTCGTCACGCCGCTCACCTTCCTGGGCGGCAGCTTCTACTCGGTCAAAATGCTGCCGCCGTTCTGGCAAAAGGTGACGCTATTCAATCCGGTGGTTTACCTGGTCAGCGGCTTTCGCTGGAGCTTCTATGACGCCTCCGACGTGAGCGTCGGTGTCAGCATTGGTATGACGGCGGTTTTTCTGTTCGGCTGCCTGGGCGTCGCCTGCTGGCTCTTGAAGAGCGGTTACCGACTCAAAGCGTAACCTGATAGCATCTGCCCCGTGGGACGCGAAAGGAGGCGGCTTCCGGGCATGACGTTCGTTGCGGCGCTAGCGCTGCTCGGGCTGGGGATTTGGGTTCGCACGCGACCACACGCGGCCGGCCGATCAGGTCAGGTGACGGCTCCAGGCGAGCTGGCTGCGTCAGGAGCCAGCGCTGGTCCAAGTCCGGCGCTGCAAGCGAGCCCAAGCGCCGCGTCTCGCCTGCCCGATCGTCGCGCCGCCGATCAGCTCAGAGCTCGGCTGGACACGCTCTTCGCGCAGGCCGCGGCAGATGCCGCCGCCAAACCCGCCGTGCGCGGCAAGGCGAGCGCGCCCACGCCGCACGCGGCATCGGCCACGCCGTCCGCTGAGATCCGGGGCAAGAACCTTGCAAACGAGGCCCTGGGCAATCAAATCCGAACCTCGGTGCGCAACCAATTCATCCCCATGGCGGGCGGCTGCTACGACGAGCTCCTGGCTCGCCGCCCCGGAGTCAGCGGACTGATCGATTTGAACGTCGCAGTGGGCGGTGATCCTTCGGTGGGCGGAGTCGTCGAAGCGGTAAAGGTCTTGCCCGACTCTACGCTGAACGACGGCTCGTTCGTCACCTGCATGACCGAATCGATGATGTCGCTCCAGTTCGAAGCCAGCGCTTCCGGCCAATATCACTTCGACTTCGACTACCCGTTCAACCTCGCGCCCGACGAGCCGGACGCGGGGGCAGCGAAAGCTCAGACACGCTAAGAGCCAGTCCTAGGTTTTAGGACTGTTTTAGGACTGGCTCTAAGCCTCGGGACGAAGAGCCGCGCGCTCTGCCGCCGTGAGAATGCGCGGTTCGACGGCGGGGGCGCGAGTCGCGGTATCAAAAAATGGCGACGGTGTGCCAGCTCCCGCGAGCCACCACTTTGCGAGTAAACCGCCGCAGCGCGTGAGTACGCGGAGCACCGACTCCGGTTCATTCGGCAGCCTGCCGCGGGCAAATTTGGTCTGCACGTGGCCGATCGGAGGACCGAGCACCTCGTCGCGAGCGTTGTCGCTCCCGTTCTGAGCCATGAAGCTGTGGAACAGAGACACAAAAGGCACTCGCGGGCTGAGCGTATTGGCCAACGGGGTTTTGCACTCGGCGCAGTGCCAGCGATACATCCCCTTTTCTGATAGGCGCACGCAGGCTAGTGCTTGGACGCCGTGCGTGAGCCGGACCCGGGAGGGCGCGATTTGAAGGACGTCCGTGCCACCCCAAGCGTCTGTAATATCGGGGCGCGCGAGGAAGGCTGCAAATGCCTGGCAGTCGTCGCAGTAGCACACGATGCGCGCCGCGCTGACTCGAGAAACGCCAAGCGCAACGCCGCGCAGCTTGCCGCAGGCGCAAGCGAGCGGAATGTCAGTCGTCAGGAGCTTCGCCAAAATTCTACCCGCCCTTCGTTTGGGTGCGGCAGACCCGACCTGGCCGCAGTGCGGGATCCGTAGCACGCGGCAACGGCGCGCGCTGCGAGCTGCGTTGCTGGATAGCGAGCGCCCCACCTTTGGTGTGGTTCAAGGCTCTTCGCACTTCACGGCGAAGTGAGAAGAGCATCGTCTTGGTTTGGCACGCCCGAAGGGACTCGAACCCCTGACCGGCGGGTTAGAAACCCGCTGCTCTATCCGGCTGAGCTACGAGCGCGTGCGGTCTGAATCCCGAAGCTTGACACCTATCGCGGCTTTGGGCGCGGGGATCTTTTCGATCGCGGACCAGGTTGTCAAGCAAGCTGGGCGGTTAACTCCGGCGGCGCCGAACCAGGCCAGAAAATGCGGCAAAACGCGCGCGAACCGTGCGACCCGGGGGCGGTGTAGTATGCACATACGGTGAAAGTCCTTTTGATCAATCCGAACCGAGAGCGCATGCCCTGGCCTGCGCTGCCGGTTGGGTTGTGCACGGTGGCGAGCGGCCTGGCCGCTGCCGGGCACGAGGTCGAGGTGCTGGATTTGATGTTCGCCTCCGATCCGGCGCGCGAAACTCAAAACCGAGTCCGCAAGTGCGACCCGGATATCGTCGGGCTGAGCATCCGCAATATCGACAATTGCAACTTCGAGGTGCCGCACTTCTACCTGACCGACATTCGCGATCAGGTGGTGCGCTCGGTGCGCGCCGGGTCTGCGCGCGCGAAGATCGTGGTGGGCGGCAGCGCGGTGAACGTCTCGCCTGCCGACACGTTCGCGTTTCTGGAAGCGGACTACGCGCTCGTCGGCGAGGGCGAAGAAGCATTGCCTGATTTCCTGCGCGCGCTCGAAGCTGGCACTCCGCTGTCGCGTGTCAAAGGCTTGCTCGAGCCCGGCAAGGGCAGCACGAAGGCTTTGCCGATCTTGGACACGGGGCGCTTGGCGCGCGGTGAGCCGCCCGCGGGGCGCGCGTTGGTGCATGATTTCGCGTCGTCTCCGCGCAGTGAAGCCTGGCGTTGGATCGACTTGAAGCAATACGCCGCGCACGGCAGCCCGTACTCCGTGCAGACCAAGCGCGGCTGCGCGCTCAAGTGCTCGTACTGCGTGTACAACAACATCGAAGGCCATGCGTACCGCTTGCGTGACCCGGTGGAAGTCGTGGATGAGCTGCACGAGGCCGTCGACAATCACGGCGTCAAAGCCATCGACTTCGTGGATTCGACCTTCAATTTGCCGCTCTCGCACGCGCGCGGCATCTGCGAAGAGCTCGAGCGCCGTCCACTCAACGTGGCCTTGTCGACCATGGGTCTCAATCCAGCCGGTGTAACGCCGGAGCTGGTGGAGGCGATGAAGCGCGCCGGCTTCACGAGCGTGATGTGCACGCCGGAAAGCGCTTCTGAGGTCACGCTCAAGACGCTGCGCAAAGGCTTTCAAAAGCACGCCGTGATTCGCGCCGCGAAGGCGCTCCGCGAGGGCGGGCTGCCCACGTATTGGTTTTTCATGCTCGGCGCGCCGGGCGAAACCATGGACACGGTGCGGGAAACACTGGCGTTTTGCGAGGAGCATATTCCGCCCACCGACATGGTGCTGTTCTCGACCGGCATCCGCGTTTACTCCGGCACGCCGCTCGAACGCCAATGCAAAGACATGGGCTGGTTCGCCGAGGACGACCCGTTGTTCTTGCCTTCTTGGTTCTTGTCGCCCGAGCTGGATCTAAACGAGCTGTACCAAGCGCTCGTACAAGCGGCCGCGTTGCATCCCAATTGGATGACCAACGCGGAGACCGTGGTCAGCCCCGGCATGAACGCGATGATGAAGGGCGCCTTCAAAGCGCTCGGTTGGAAGGGCCCGTTCTGGAAGCACTTGCCCAGCGTGTTCCGCCTCGCCAACCGCTTCGGCGTGCGTCAACGCGGGCTCCAGGTGCACCAAGCGAACATGCGCAAGGTGACCGACGTGAAGCACTACCGCGGGTAGCTGGACAGGGTTGTGGAGCCGTGAGACTGGTGTGCCGGGATGAGTGCGTTCGAGGATTCACGGGCGCTTGCGGCGCTACGCGTTGCGGTCGTGCTCCTCATTCTGGTCTCGCCGGAGCTGCATCAGGCTGAGGCGTTGGCGGCGCGGCCCGAGCTCTTGCAGTTCGTGCCGGAAGGGGCGAGTTGGCTCGCGGCCTTGCATCTCACCCCTAGCTCGGTGCACATCCTGAGGCTCGTCGCGCTGTCGAGTGGCGCCTTGGCATTGCTCGGCTTCTATTCGCGAACGGCACTGTCGGCGCTCACCCTCAGTGCGCTACCGGTGTACGCGCTGTCGCAATTCAGCGGCACGGTGCTGCACGATATGCACCTGTTTTGGTTCTCTGGGTTGCTCGCGCTCAGCCCGTGCGGCGACGCGTGGGCGCTCGACAGTTGGGGCGGCGCGCGAACGCGGGCAGCTGCGGAGTATGCGATTCCGGCGAGCTTGTGCCGAGCGCTGCTCGGCGTCGTGTACTTCTTTCCCGGACTACACAAGCTCCTGGAGTCGGGGTGGGCGTGGGGCGCTGCGCCGCACGTCGTGGCTCAAATGCATGCCAAGTGGTTTGAGATGGCAGAGCTGCCCTGGTTACGCATCGATCGCTACCCACTGCTTTGCTCGCTCGGCGGGCATGCCGTGCTGCTCTTCGAGCTTGGCTTCTTGCCGCTCGTCAGCTGGCGAAAGACGCGCCCGCTCGCGGCCGGCATGGGTCTAGGCTTTCATTGGGCGACGCAGGTTTTCTTTTTCATCCCCTTCGTCAGCCTGTGGGCTTGCTATGTCCTGCTCGTCCCTTGGGGCTCACTGCTTCGCCCGCGCCGCTTGGCTTCCGCGCGTGAGCGAGTGCGTGGCTCACCTCGCGCGGCGCGGCCAGCTCTCGCGCTTGGCGTACCGCTGCTCGGTTTGGCGATATTTCAGGGGGTTCGTGGCCACACCCAAGCCTGGCCCGTGGCCTGCTACCCGACCTTTGCCGCGCTCACCGGGGACACGTTGCCCGATCTGTTAATCGAAGCTCAATCGCCGAGCGGTGAACGGGTTCGCTTCACGGGGCGCGAGCGCGGCCCGCGTAGTCAGGCGGAGTGGGGTCGCGTGTTCCGAATCTCGGGTGCCTATGGCGGCCCTCCGGTACCGGGCGCGCTGCGTGAGCATGCCATCGCTGCCGCTCAGGATGCGGGAGTGGCGCTCGCGCCAGGCAGCGCTGTGCGCGTGTTTCGCGCCGCGTATGCGACGGCCCCTGAGCTCTGGAACAGCCCACCGCGAAACGTGACGTTACTGACGAGCTTCCGCCTCGCCCTGTAGCCCCGGCGGCTTTACGATTCGAGCTCGAGAGACAAAAACTCAGAAAGCTGTGCTGCGATCGGGATCCCGCGTGCTTCGAGCGGATCGATCACGAGTGTCTGCATCGATCGGCAAGCGAGCTTCAGATACGCGCCAGTTTGCATCCAGCCGAGCACGTCGTCTTCTAGGCGCGGTTCGTCGCGGCGCTTCTGCAGGTCGACCCATTGGCCGTACAAGAAACGGATTGCGAGATCCGCGGAGGCGCCCAAGCGCGCCTTTTCTTCGCTCGAAAAGCGCGGGCAGGCCCAGTCGAGGAAGGTGTAGCCGAATACGCCATGCGCGGCCTCGTCCTTCACGATTCTGCCGAGCACAGCTTTGGGCAAGGGGTGCTTGGCGACGTGCCAGGTCGCGCGCAAGAGCGGGATCGAGATCGCTTCGCCGACACAGAAGAAGCGCACGACGAGATCTGCAGCTTGTAGCAGCGGGCTCAGCGAAGCATCACTGCCGAGGACCATGGCCTTGGGATCGTGGATGATCTCCGTGCCGCCGCCGAACTCCATGGCCATGCGCGCGCACAGCTCCACATGCACCATTTCATCGAGTGGGAAGCGCGACGCCACCGCGATCAAGTCGAGCGGTGCGCGGGCTTCGATTAGCGCTTGTAGTGTCAGCGCGCAGGCCGCACCCGTGCGGTGCTCCTGATAGGCTGAGCCCGTCCACGCTTTGCGCGCCGCAATGCACTGCTCGGCGGTGACCTTCGACAAGTCCAGCGTGCCCCAAGGCATGGTCTCGACCTCGGGGCGCATGCGTCGAAAGCGCTGCTCGGTGGTGCCGCCGAGCAGCTCCAGCTCGAAGAGCTCGCCGGTCACGCGCCACCTCCGCCGGAGTTGCCTCCGGCTCCGCCTTGAGGAGGTGGCACGAGATTGCCGGAAGTCGGGACTCCGCCGGCGCCCGCGTTGCCCGCGGTGCCGCCGGCACCGGCAGCCGCGCCACCC
>DATCFJ010000903.1:0-8175 GCA_036509605.1 Polyangiaceae bacterium
CCGCGATGGTCGACCGCACTCAAGCGCAGCCCGCAGAATAGTGCTTCCGCTGGAGACGAGAGCCGCCGAAGCGCTGTCCAATCCGCTTGGACTGCGCCTCGGCGGCTTTCTGGTTCTATCTCCTCAGGCGCGCGCGGGCGGTTGTGAGGCACTCAGCTTGAGCGCTCGTGCGATGCCGTGCGTTTCGGTCTGCGCCGGCAGCACGCGCGCCTCTATGAAATCTTGAGTGTCCGCGTCTAGCTCGTTGAGACGCGTACGGTACTCGTTCAGGCCGTGGTCCTCTCCCTCTTCCAGCGCGGAGATGGCCACCTTTTCTCCGATAATCGCCGCGGCACCCTCCACGGCCTTGGCGAACACGCCCCACGCCCCAGAAGACTCGGGCGGAGTGCCGCCCAGCAAGTGGATGCGCCAACCCAAAAGGTGCACCCGGTTTTGATGCGAGCGCTGACACTGAATGAGCTGAGAGCGAAAGTGGCCGAGCGAAGCAGACGACAGCGCGGTGTTGTAAGTCTCCACTGCCGCCAACTCGCCACGGCATAGAGCCTCGAGGTTGTGCAAAGATTTCTCAGTTCCCGATACATCCATCATGATCGTCTCCTTGTCCTGACTGTCCTGCTCGTAAGAGCACGCCGCGTACCAAGCCAAGCCGCGTGCTCGGCACGCAACGCGCTCAATTGAGTGCCGAGAGCGCAGCCACTGCAGCGAGGAGTGGTACCCAATGAACAAAGACGAATCGAAGAAGTCCAACTTCGTGGGTTGGGGGCAGATGCTGCGCTCCGGCGGGTTGACCCAAGAAACCGAGCAGCGAGCCATTCACACCGTTGAACGCAATGGCTCAGTTGGTGGCTGATTTGCTGGACGTTTCGCGTGTCGTATCCGGCAATCTGCACGTAGACGAAGGGCGGGCGGATCTTCGCGCCATTGTCGAAGCCGCGCTCGATGCAGCCCGGCAGCGGTGGCAGGTGGAACCGAGCTGGCCGCGGAATTGCCCGAGCGCTCACTGCGAACGGTCGGGGACGCCACGCGCTTGCAACAGGTGGTCGGCAATGTCCTACGCGTTCGCGAGTCAGCGCCGCGGTTGCGCACGCCTCGCGTCGCTAGGCACGCAGCGCGTCGCGTGCCGTGTCGCGACGCGTTCACCTGCGAGTGCTTACGCTGCGCTACGACGTCCGAATAAGAACGAGACCAATGCCAAGACCAGGAACACGAAGAACAGAATTTTCGCGACGCCTGCCGCGCCGACAGCGAGCCCACCAAAGCCAAAGATGGCCGCTAATAGCGCAATAACGAAAAATACGGCTGCCCAATACAACATGACGCAATCCTCCGCGTGGAAGTGTGTATGGTGTCGGCTAATGCAGCGTCTGTGCCAGTTCTACAGATATCGTTTCTGACTCGAAAAACACGGGTGCTCAGCGTTGTTTAGAGCATCCCATGCGACAAAAAGCAGCATTCTGTCACGCCCGCTCTGAGGGCCGTGACGAAGCGCCACAGAAACAGCAGGATAATTGAGTCGTTCGGCGCTGAAAGCCGATTCCAGCACAGCTTCGCCGTCCGGAACGGCCCTTGCAGAGAGCGGGCTTCCATGACTGATTTCCGAAAGATCGCGTTTGTCGGCAATTACCTGCCACGCAAATGCGGCATTGCGACCTTCACGCATGACTTGAGGAATGCTGTCCAGGGCGCGTTGCCCAACGGCCAGTGCTCCGTAATCTCGGTCAGCGATCGCAAAGAGGGTTACGAGTACCCGGATGAAGTGCGCTTCGAGATCGCCGAGCAGTCTCCCGACGATTACTTGCGCGCAGCCGAATACCTGAACCTGCTCAACGTCGACGTCGTTTCGCTTCAGCACGAGTTCGGCATTTATGGCGGCCCGAGCGGCAGCTACGTGCTGAACATGCTGCGTCGCTTACGCATGCCATTCGTCACTACGCTGCATACGATCCTGAAGCAGCCGAGCGTCGAACAGCGGCGCGTGATGCAAGAGCTCACGGGCTTGTCGTCGCGCTTGGTCGTGATGTCAGACGTAGGGCGCGCCATCCTGAAAGAGACGTATTCGGTGCCCGAGCGGAAGATCGACGTGATTCCGCACGGTATTCCGGACATGGCGTTTGCCGACCCGAATTTTTACAAGGACCAGTACTCGGTCGAAGGGCGGCGGGTGCTACTCACGTTCGGTCTCCTTTCCCCGAACAAGGGCATTGAAAAGGTGATCGAAGCCTTGCCCGAGATTGTCGCTGAGTTCCCCGACGTCGTTTACATCGTGCTCGGTGCCACTCACCCGAACTTGGTGCGTGACCACGGCGAGGTATATCGCGAGAGCCTGCAGGCGCTGGCCGAGCGCCTGGGTGTCTCCGAGAACGTGCGCTTCTTCAATCAGTTCGTGGAGCTGGAAGAGCTCAAACATTTCTTGGGCGCGGCAGACATCTACGTCACGCCGTACCTAAACGAAGCTCAGATCACCTCGGGGACGCTCGCGTACGCCTTTGGTTGCGGCAAGGCCGTGGTCTCAACTCCCTACTGGCATGCCCAGGAGTTACTCGCCGATGGTCGCGGAGTGCTCGTGCCTTTCGGCGATTCAGCGGCGATGTCCCGCGAAATCTGCGGACTATTGCGGGACGAGAGCCGTCGCCACGCGATGCGCAAACGCGCCTACCTGTCCAGCCGAGACATGGTCTGGAGCAAGACCGCCGAGCACTATCTGGCGACATTCGCGGCCGCTCGCAAATTCCGCAGCGAGCGCCCGCTCAAGGTCGTGCCGCGTCGAACTATGGGCTCGCGCGAGCTGCAGTTGCCCGAGCTGGGCTTTCAACACCTGAAGCGCATGTCCGACTCGACGGGCATGTTGCAGCACGCGCGCTTCACCCTACCCAACTACGCGGAGGGCTACTGCATCGACGACAACGCGCGCGCCCTCATGCTCACCGTTCAGCTGGAGAAGCGTGGCGCTGGCGGCGAGGAGCTCGCCGCTCTGGGCACTCGCTACGCTAGCTTCGTCGACTATGCGTACAACCCAGAGCTCGGCAAATTCCGTAACTTCATGGGTTACGACCGGCGCTGGTTGGAGGAGGTCGGCTCCGAGGACAGTCAGGCCCGCGCGCTTTGGTCGCTCGGTACCTGCGTCGGCCATACGCAGCGGCGCGAGCTGCGCGCCTGGGCGGCCGAGCTATTCATGCGCGCCTTGCCCGGCATCCTCAGCTCGAGCTCTCCTCGCGCCTGGGCGTTCGCGCTGCTCGGCATCCGCGAGTACCTACGACGCCTGAAGGGGGATCGGCTCGCTTCGAGCATTCAGCTCGAGCTCGTCAAACGGCTGGTTGATTTGTACGACCGAGTCAAGACTCCGGGGTGGAGTTGGTTCGAGGACGTGTGCTCGTACGACAACGCGCGTCTCGCTCAGGCGGTAATCGCAACCGCCGGCAAGAACCCTGAGCTGTCGCACGAACGTGAGGTCGGTCTCGAGTCGCTTCGCTGGCTCTTGGACGCACAGCGCGCCGAACGCGGGCACTTTCGGCCCATCGGCTCGAACGGGTTCTATCGCCGGGGCGAAGCGCGAGCGCGTTTTGACCAACAGCCGCTGGAGGCGCACGCCACGGTCTCGGCTTGCGCGGAAGCCTTCCAAGCCACAGGCGCCCGCTTTTGGGTGGACGAAGCTCGCCGCGCGTTTGGCTGGTTTTTGGGCCAAAATGACCTGGATACTAGCGTGTACAATCCGGACTCCGGCGGCTGCCGCGACGGCTTGCATGTCGATCGCGTGAACCTGAACGAAGGCGCCGAGTCCACGCTCGCGTTTCTCGGAGCGCTGATCGAGATTCAAGCGTTGGAGACGCGCGCAGTCGGCGTTGACGACGACGTTCCGGAGTCGGGAGAGCAGGGTCGGGTGGCGCTGCTTAGCGCGGCGAACCAAAGCTCGACGTGATACGTTCTTGAAATGATCGTTCGCAGAACGAATATCGTCATCCGCCCGAATGCGGCGCGCGTGCTATTTCGTCCCTTCAATCAGGTCGATGAGGCGCGTATCGTGCGCATCGTTGCTCGCGTCATGTCTTTGCGCGACGAAGAGGTCACGCAGATTCTGGAGCGTGTGATGACCGAGTTTCGCGGGCGCCATCATCGCCTGCAGCAGTTCTTTCTGCTGCGCTTCGAACAGCTGCGCCGGCACATGGTGACGGATCTGCCGCTATCCGAAGAGCGGCAGATGCTCATTGGCTCCTATTTTACCCAGGAATACTCGGTGGAGTCGGCTGCGCTGTTCAACCCGTCCATGGTCTGGCACCCCGACCAAAGCGGTTTGCCCGAAGGCTCTCGTCGCTTCGTGCTCAGCCTGCGTTCGACCGGAGAGGGGCACATCTCCTCGATCACTTTTCGCTCCGGGGTGATCGACGCGCAAAGCGATATCGTGCTGGATCCGGTCACCCCGTTCGTGACTACGCCGGAGACCGTACCGGATCCCTTCTACGATAAGTTTTTATTCCAGCGGACCTTATTCGAGCTGGGCTCGGCGGACGGTTTCTCCGAGCGTGTGCTCGGCCGCTTGGGGGATTCCTTCAACATGAAGGAGCTGCGCGCCGCCGTTCGTGGGGTAGAGCTCGAGTACAGAGCCCAGTCGAAGAATCTCCCCCCAGCTACCTCTCGCTCGATCCTCGCGTTGGCTGAGGCCAATTACGAAGTGATCTACGAGCCCGCGCACAAGATGTCGGAGCGCATCATCTTCCCGAACTCGCCCACCGAGGCCAACGGTGTCGAGGACGCGCGTTTCGTGCAGTTCACTGAAGAAGACGGACAAACCAAGTACTTCGCCACTTACACTGCCTACGACGGCCGCGTCACGTTCCCGCAGATCCTCGAAACTACGGATTTCTTGCGGTTCAAAATCAGCACGATGAACGGCCCCCAAGTGCAGAACAAGGGCATGGCGCTGTTCCCCCGCAAGATCCACGGGCGCTACGCGATGCTCTCGCGCCAAGACGGCGAAAACATCTTCCTGATGTACTCGGACGATCTGCACTTCTGGCAGACGCGGGAAACGTTGCTCAAGCCGACCTACGGTTGGGAGTTCGTGCAGCTCGGCAATTGCGGCTCGCCGATTGAGACCGAGGCCGGTTGGCTCGTGCTCAGTCACGGCGTCGGACCGATGCGCAAGTACTCAATCGGCGCGTTCCTTCTGGACCACAATGACCCGTCGAAGGTCATCGGTCGGCTTCGCGAGCCGCTGCTCTCGCCCGAGCACACCGAGCGCGAGGGTTATGTGCCGAACGTGGTCTATAGCTGCGGCGGGCAGATCCACGGCAAAGATCTGGTCATCCCCTACGCCATGAGCGACTACGCCAGCACGTTCGCCACGGTTGGGCTCGAGGACTTGCTGAACGCACTCAAGGCCAATTCAGGCTGAGTATGGACTGTCCGGACGGGATGCCGGCGCTGATCAACGCCAAGGTTTCGGGCTTCTACCCGAGCCTTAATGGCGGTTTCGCGCTGGATTTTGCAGAGCACCTGCGCTCGGTGTTTCACGGCGTGCGTCTAGCCTTCAGTGCCGGCACGATGCCGCGTGTCATTGCGGGCGAGCAACGCGCGCCGCGACCATACGCCGCCGGCGGCGCGACGCTCGGCATCGCCCTCGGCGGGAAGTGACGCGCTCAAGCCGAGACGCCCCTCAGCGCGTTGTTGTCCGAAGGGCGCCGTACGCCGTGCTTGCCGAGCGCGCTGGAAATCGCAGGAACAATCTCGACGCTGCGACCCGTGGTGGCGGTGAGCAGCGCGTTGCCCGCTCCGACCGCCATGCGCAGCAAAGGCGTCAAGGTCAGGCTCACGACGACCCCGCGGACTTCGCCCTTCTTGCGAGCGCGGGTGTGCGCGAACAAGTGGCTTCGGGCGGGAGCGTCGTACGCCTTGAGGAGCTTCCAGTCGTGCAAGATTAGCAGACCGCCATGAGCGGCGAAGTCGTCACGCTTGATGCGGATGACTTCGTCGACGACGCTAGTCAGCTTCTTCGCGTCTTCCAGGCTGGCGCGCTCGATCACCAGTTGCGAGACGAAGACGCCGGGGCTCGTGTACCAGATGTGCCCGACGGATGTGATCAATTGGACTGGCCAGTCCTGAAACGGGAAGCGCGGTCCCGCTGGCGGGGGCCTCGAAACGGGTGCTTCCTCCACGCTAGTCAGCGTAGCCTGCGCCGGCGTGTACGAACAGCATGCTTTCTTCGGCCGGTACGCCGAGGCGCAGCGGAAAGCCATAGTGGCCCGTGCCCCGGTGCACGTACAAGCGATCGCTGCCGCGCGCCCAAAAGCCATGGTCTGGCGCGTTGACGAACACGCGCATCAGCGTCCACTTGAGGCCGAGGCTGACGAGACCCACTTGGCCGCCGTGCGTGTGGCCCGACAAGGCGAGGTCCGCTTCGCCCGCCGGCAAATGACGAAAGGCGCCCGGGTCATGCAAAAGCACGATCCGCAAGTAGCCGGCTTTGCGCGGGTGGGCCGCCGAGACGCGCGCCAGATGCTCTTGCCGCTCCCGCCACACGAAGTCCATGCCCAGGATTTGGACGGGACCCGCGGGCGTTTCGCAATCGCGCGCTTCGTCGACCAGCAGCGTGACACCGGCGCGCTCGAGCGCGTTGCGAACCGTTGCCGGCGCTTCGTGATCGTGATTGCCGAGGCAGGCGAAGCAGCGACCTTCGAGCGCCTTCAGCGGAGCGAGCGCAGCACCGAGCAGGGCGGGATCGCTCTGCGACTCCATGGTCAAAAAATCGCCGGTCAGCAGCACGAGATCCGGGCATCGTTCCACGGCGCGCTCGCAGATGCCACGCAGGCGGGCCACCGACATGAACGGTCCGAGGTGCGGATCGGTGATCTGAATGATCGACAACGGGCGCGCTCCCGCAGCGGGCCGCGCGCTCGGGACACGCACGCTGTGACGCTGCAGCTCGGGCACGACTTCGCCATCGGCGACGAGCAATTGGACCTGTTCTTCGCTGCTGCGGAGAGACTGCACGACTCCCACCGCGGCCACCGCGTACGGCAGCCAAACACCCGGCAAGTGAACGCCGAACGCTGCCAACGCCACCCACGGCAAGGACAGCAATGTCCCGGCTCCGAAAAATGCTCCCGGAATGCTGACTAGCGCTCGATACGCCAGGCCGCCCATGCGAGGTCGGATCAGCGCGAGGGATTGCGCGAAGACTGCAGCGTGCCCATAGACGAACAGCGGCCAGACGCTGTGAAAGCGCGGAAACAGAACGCTGGCGAAGAGCACTTGTAAGCCCAGCGTGACGCCTCGGAAGGTAGCGTACGTGCGCGAGCGGAAGCACCAAGCGCAGGCTACGACCAAGAGCCAAGCGACGACGGACCAAAGAACGAACGGGCTCACCACCGTTTTGTATGCGGCCGGCGCTGTCTCCCGGCAAGCGGGAGGCGTCGCCGGCGGCGGGATTGCCCCAATTTCCTCGACGGAAACCGAGACTGAAACTATGCTGCGCGCGTGACCGAAGAAGCGCAGAAGAATCATCGTCGCCGCACCTGGCTGTTTGCCTGCGTTGGGGTGATCTTGGGTTTTGCCGGGGCAAGTGCGTGGGGCCCCGAGCTCGTCAGCTTATTGTTCAAGCCGCTTCAGGATTCCTTTTCCTGTTCCGGCAGCGTGAACACAGCGCTCACGCAGTTCGTGCGTTTGCAGCTCACTCTGGCGGTGCTCGGCGGCGTGGTCGCGCTCTTGGTGCTGTTCTTCTGGCGCCGCTTCATGCGTCAGCGCGCTGAAGCCAAGCAGAGCGGAAGCGCGTCGAGCTAGCCGTTCGCGCTCTGCGCCTTGGCGAAGAAGCGCCCACGGCACATGCGGCAGCGGTAAGGGCGAAAGCCAATGGTCCTCACCAGCGCGTCGAACAAGTGGCGTGAGTGCGAGCGCCGCACGTCCGCCGAGCCGCACGACGTGCAGCGCGGCGTGTGACGAGCCGCGCTTTGAGCAGGCGCGTTGGAAGGACCGGTGGGGGCAATGCTCGCCATGAGAACGTGAGTATTGAACGCGACACGCGGCGAGCAAGCCGTTTCGCAACACGTCTCGCTGAGGAGATTTGCCACACGCTAAGTCAGCGCTGCGCGCTACTTTGTGTCTGGGAAGACACCCACCGGAGTTACGGCGGAGCTGGCGGGCGGCGCAGAGGGCTGAGCACTCGGGAGTGGCGCTGTAGCGGGC
>DATCFJ010000904.1:0-2863 GCA_036509605.1 Polyangiaceae bacterium
GCGCTGGCATGTGACTCGCGAGCCATGATCGCGTCGCGGATCGGCGCGTCAGGCGCAGCGCTGAACACGGCCTGGCCGTGCGTTCCGGGGGCGACGCCGAGCGCGCGCAATGCAGCTTGAAGATCTGGGAATTCTTTGCGATCGAGCCACGTTTTGGCCTGCTCGGCGAAGCGTGGTGCGCCGAGCGTGGCATCCAGGCGCGCCAGCACGCGCGCCGCGGTCCAATCGTCCTCGTCGGCCGCGCAGCAATCTGCGAATGAGCGCAGCGCGCCGTCCAGCGTGCTGCCGCCCGCGCGGCGCGCGGCAATGTCCGTCAAAAAAGCCAAGGCCGCCCCCGACCAGTACACGCGATAAAAGGCGTGCCGAGCGCGCATCTCGCTACTGTCGTCGCGCAGGGTGTGCGATCCGGCGCCGTTTCGACCGCGCGCGAAGCCGTCGAGCAAGTGTTGATACGCTTGAGCGGAGCTGATGATCCCAGCGCGCGCGCGCGTGACCTCCGTGTAGTAGGTCGCGAGGCCCTCGAACAGCCAGGCGTCCTCTGGTGGCAAGCGCGGCACGCCCAGGTGCAGGAACTCGTGCGTGCAGGTCCAGTCGCTGCGGAGGCTCGCGGCGTCCGCGTGACGATCGAGCAGGATCACCACCGCTGGCCCTCCCCCGCGCAGCGCCATGCCAAACGCCGGCCCTGTTCGGTCCCCGGGCACCGCGACGACCAGCGCGCGTGGCACTGGGAAATGACCGAGCAACAAGCTGCTGGTCTCAGCGCCTTGGATGAGCCAATCGCGCAGGTCCGCGTCGTGTTCGGGAAAGCCACCGCCGAGCACGCTGAGCTCGAGCTCGGCCCCCGCTGCGGCCAGCGGTTGCACCGCGGAGTGCGTGAACGCGCCCCCTGATTTCCAGGCAAACGCGGTCTCAGGGATCTCGAAGTCTGCGCCGGAGCCGGACCACGGCAACACGGCGACCACGCCTTCGGGCAGCGTGAAGTGAGCGTGCAAATGCACCCCGACGGGGCGCGGCGTGGGCACCCACAGCCACAGATCGGGCGAGGCCAAGACGTCCGCGCCGACGCGGCGAAAAGCGCTCGGGTCGGGCGATTTCTCGGGCAAGAGCACGTGGTAGCGCAGGCACTCGCCGGGTTTTAGCGACGGCAAATCGACGCCCTCTTCCGGGTCAGAGAAATCACCCTCAGGGGTTATTATTTTGTGGCCCTCGAGCAGGGCTTGGGCACCGGGGCTGGGTGCGTTGACTCGCTCTATCGCGAAGCCGCTCGGGCAGGCTTCGACGTCGATGCGCGTCAACGCGGCGTTCAGCTGCACGGCGTAGCTCAGGCTCTCCTGCCCGGTCACGCTCGGGATGTGCCGGCCGGCACGCGGCACCGCCGAGCCGCCGCTCGAGCCGGCGCGGGCGCGCTCCGCGCGGACCGCCCGTTGACCGCAGCCGCACAGGAGCACCCCCCAAAAAATCAAACACAGCCCAGCGGCACGCGGCGAACGCGACGAGCGCGACGAGCGCGACGGATACGGAGCTTCGCGGGGCACGGGGCTTCATGCTATGTCCCGGGCGAGTCACGAATCCAGCATGTCCGACGGTCTTTCTCGCGTTCGTCTGCCGCTGCTCTTGCTGTCCTTGGCAATGTTGATCGGCGGCTCGCGTTTCGACACGCTGCGTCCGGTCGAGGGTCAAGCGATCGCGCTGGTGTTGCCGGCGATTGCCGTGCTGTCCGCGGTCGGGCCGTTTCGGGAGACGCTCCCGGCGCTGCGCAACGCGGCGTTTCTGCTGGGCGCCGTGGTGTTCGCGCTGACGGAGCTGGGCGCGTATGGCGTCGTGTTCCACAACGAGAACGCGGCTTTGCCGCTCAGCCAGTTGCTGATTCTCGGCGTGTGCGTGGTCGGTGCGGTGCTGTGCGAGGTGGCGGCGGCGCAGCGCGGCCTGCGCACCCGCGTCACCGCATGGATCACGCTGACGGTCGTGTTCGCGTTTTATTTCCCCGGTCACGCCGTGGACAAGAACCTGTTCGGCAGCGTGTTTGCCGCGTTTTTGGTGGCGTTGTTCGTGGGCGGCGGTGGCGGCTTGTTCTTGGGCGAGTTTGCGGTGCGCCGCGGGCGGGCGTGAGCGCCCTCGTCGCGGATCACCAAGCGCGTTAGTTCGCAGTCGCGGGCGGCTCGGGCTTCAGCGCCCAGGCTTGTTTGTCGCTGCCGAGGCGTTCGTTGGCTAGCCAATCGAACACGACTTTTGCCCAGATTTCTCGGCCCTCGGGGCTCGGATGGATCTTGTCGTGGCCGCGCGGTAAATCGTGGACCAGCGCGTTGCTGTCCAGGTAACGGCAGGGCGCGATGTTGTCTTTGATCACTTTGAGTAGGCCTGTGTCCGGCTTCCATAGCGGCGGCGCGACCCACACGCACGGGCGACCGCCGAGCTCCCCCACCAAATGCTTGATCGGCCCAGCGCGCATTTCGGGTTTTGGGATCTCGATCTCGTTGGCGCCGAGGGTGATCAAGACCAGATCAGGGTGGTAGGTCGATACGAACTTCGGCACGTCGCCGTCGTAGCTCCAGTTCGGAATGTAGCTGGCGGTCTTGTATTCGAGCGCGCTCCGCACGCCTTGCGCCTTCAGCAGCTTGCCGAGGTCCACGCCCAGCGCGGCCGCGAACGAATCGCCGATCTGCAGCACGAGCGTGCCTTTGGGTAGCGGTAGAGCTTGGCTCGTGAGCTCTGGGATCGCGACGGGAGCCGGCGGCGGCGTGCCGGTTGGCGGGTTGCTCACGGAGTCCGACGGAAGCGTCGGCGCTGGCGCCGGGGTCGCAGCTACCGCAGTGGTCGGCGGAGCAACCGGCTTGGGGTCGGCAGGTGCGTTCGCGGCCGGCGC
>DATCFJ010000905.1:0-16925 GCA_036509605.1 Polyangiaceae bacterium
CACACCGCGCGCGGCGTGGACAGCTTCTGGACAAAATCCGCGAGGCTGCTGCCGCCAGTGGCGCCCTCCGACGCAAGCTTCGTGACGCTATCGGCGAACACGTCGAAGACGACGCATTGATGGCCGTTATCCATCAAGCGCCGGACCATGTTCGCGCCCATCCGACCGAGACCTACCATTCCGAGCTGCATGATCGCCTCTTCCTCGTGGCTCGCGAGCTTCTGCCGCCGCGGCCGTAGCGCGCAGAGTGTGCCAAGTCCTGGCGCTCGTAAAGCTCCGCGCCCGTTCAGCAAACCGGCAAGACACCGGGTGTAGGCGCACGGCGCCACGCCGCGGCCAAGCGGCCGCCGTGCGCATTGCGGCAACATCGTACAAGCCGAAAAAAGCGGGCTCCGGCAGGCTTTCGGGCTACTGCCACGGGACCGGCGGCCGTTCGTCTGTTCGAGTAACCGGACAGCGGCAACAAGGACTGGGTGATAAGATCTCAAAACGTCATGCGGCACGCGCCATCGACAACGCTTGGGGGCCTAGCCTGAATAGCTCGACTCGGGCCGTTCGTGCCCAGCGCACGCTGCCGCCTTCGGGCGCAGGGCGCGAAGAGCTGCGCATCACGTTGCTCAAGCCATATTTGCTACGGCTACGTGACGAACGCGGTGAGGCTGCGGTGCGCACCCTGCTGGCCACTGTCGGCGTGCCCCCGACTCTCGTAGACGACGACTCGGCCTGGCTGTCGGTGGCAGCCGCGCGCCGGACGCTAGCCGCGTTGAACACCGCGCTCGGCGAAGACGCGCTAGCCAGCCGCGGTACTTGGATGACCCACCCGGAAACGCTGGGCGCCTACGTTCGTTTGCTGCGCGTAGCGTCCTTGCCGGAAGACGCGTATCGCTACCTCGCTGCCAACTCGGCCGAGTCGACGCGCATCGGCTCGTACGAGCTCGAGCACTCGGAGCACGGCGAGGCCGAGCTCGTGTATCGCCCGCGGTCCGAGCTGGACGCCGATCAGAGCGATCCACTGCTGTGTCTGCTCCGGCGCGCGGAGCTCGCCAGCGTCCCGCGTATTTGGGGTTTGGGCGAAGCCACCATCGAGCACGACGTATGCCTGGCCAAGGGCGGGACTGAGTGTCGCTATCGCGTGCGTTGGCACGCGCCACGCCGGCATCGCGTCGCGCTGGGCACGGCGCTCGGCGGAGTTACCTGCGGCGCGTCGGTGCTGGCCTCCGGTAGCGTCCTCGCAGCAGGCATCGCCACCCTGGTCGGCGCGACCCTGGGCGGCGCCATTGGCCGCCTCACCGAGCGCGTCGAAGAAGAGCGCACCTCGCGCGTGTTCGAGAAGAACCGAATCGCGGCGCTGGAGCGCGGGCTGGAAGCACGCGGCCAATTCCGGGAAGCCGCGGGGGATTTGGCCGGCGAAACTTTGGGCGGCAAATACCGCATTTTGCACCGCATCGGCTCGGGCGGGATCGGCGCGGTGTACGAAGCCGAGCACATGGGCATCGGCGCCAAAGTGGCGATCAAAGTGCTGCGCGGCGCGGCCGCAGTGGACGCTTCCGAGATCGCGCGTCTGCGCCGTGAGGCACGCGTGCAAGGCTCCATCGAGCAGCCCAACGTCGTTCGCACGCTCGATTTGGATCAGATGCCGGACGGCTCCATCTACGTCGTGATGGAGCTGCTGCATGGGATGAGCCTGGCGCAGCGCCTGAAGTCGCAGGGGCCGATCGCTCCAGGCTTTGCTATCCCGACGTTCATCCAGGTCTGCCATGCGCTCAGTGCGGCGCACGCGCTCGGCATCGTGCATCGCGATCTCAAGCCCGGCAATATTTTCATCTGTGAAGACAACAGCATCAAAGTGCTCGATTTCGGCATGAGCAAGCTGGGTGAGGCCGAGTCTTTGACCCAAGACGGCTACACGCTCGGCACTCCGGAATACATGGCGCCCGAACAGTGCATTGGCGCGCCGGTCGATCCGCGCACGGATCTGTATGCGTTCGGCGTGCTGATGTACGAAGCCCTGACCGGCGATCTACCGATTCGCGGTCGCAATCGTCGAGAGTTGTTGGAATTGCACCAGCGCGAAATCCCGCGCCCGATGCGCGTGGCACGACCGGATCTCGACATCCCCGAAGCGCTGGACGCGGCCGTGATGCTGTGTTTGAGGAAGCGCGCCGCGGAGCGTCCGCCGTCGGCGCGTGAGTTCGAACGCTTGCTCGGCGCTATCCCGATCGCCGGCTTGCTCTCCGAGTATCCGCAGTCGGTAGCGCGTCAGCGCATCACGCAGTCGTCGTCCGCGAACATCCGCTTCGGTGACTGAGCTCGCGCGTCAGCGTTTTTGCTGCGCCTTCACATAACTGGCCACGGTTCCGAAGCGCTCCGGCCAAATGAGTATAGCCGGAAATCTAGCAAGCCGGCACGACGCGCGGGCTATGCTGCCAGGGATGAGTCGAACACTGTCGTCCGTGCTGGAGCTGCTCGAGCGCATCGCGCCGCTCGACTTGGCTGAGGATTGGGACAACGTGGGCCTGCTCGTGGAGCCGAGCCGGGCCACAGAGCGCGACATCAGTCGGCTATTTTTGTGCATCGATCTCAGCGAAAGCGTCCTCGCTGAAGCGCTCGAGGTCGGCGCGGATTTCGTGCTCGCTTACCACCCGCCGATCTTCCGTGGCCTGACGCGCGTACGAGCGTCGGCGCACGGGGAGCGCGTGTTGGTGCGTGCGCTGGAGGCCGGGATTGCGGTGTATTCGCCACACACCGCGCTCGACGCCACCCCGAGTGGCGTGAACGATTGGCTGGCGCGCGGCGTTGGCCCCGGTCGCTGCACACCGCTCGCCCCACACGCGAGCAAGCGAGCCACCGCGGAATTCAAGCTCGTGGTGTTCGTACCGCGCTCGCATCTCGGCGCGCTGCGCGAGGCGCTTTCGCGCGAGCTCGGCTTAGGCGTCATCGGCAACTATTCCGAGTGTAGCTACGAGCTCGACGGGCAAGGTTCGTTCCTCGGCAACGACGAGGCGTCGCCCGCGCTGGGCGAGTGCGGCAAGCTCGAATTCGTGGCCGAAGCTCGGCTGGAGATGCGCTGCCCCGGGCGCGCCGTCAAAGATCTCGCGCGCGTGATCGCGGCGCACCACCCGTACGAAGAGCCCGCTTGGGATTTGTACCCACTGGTAAGCCCTCCGAATCACCCCGATGCCGGCGCGGGGCGCCTGCTCGAGCTCGAATCAGCGGTCACGCTCGGCGAAGCGGTAGCTCGTTTGAAAGCGCACCTCGGTGTCGGCTCGCTTCGGCTGGCGCAAGCCGAGGCGCACACCGACGAAAGCCAGCTGTCGCGCGTCGCGTTGTGTGCTGGCTCGGGCGGTAGCCTGTTCGAAAATGTTCGCGGCGTGGATCTGTTCGTCACGGGCGAGATGCGTCACCACGACGTGCTCGCCAAGGCCAGAGCAGGTTCCAGCGTAATTCTGGCCGAGCACACGCACACCGAGCGCGGCTTTTTGCCGGAGCTCGCCAAGCGGATCACTGAGCTTTCGGCGGGCGAGCTTCAGGTGCTGGTTTCGCAGCGAGACGCAGATCCATTACGCACGGTTTGAGGGAGAGCCTATCCCAGTCGGGCGCCCGAGGGGGTGGTCGAGGCCGAAGCGGCCGGCGAGACAGATCGTCGTCCGGCGCGCCGAGGCCTAGCAGGGCTAGGCCGAGCACGACGGGCGGCGAGATGGCCGTCGGACGCGAGAGATCGACCGCCGCCGACCAGGCCGACTGGGGTAGGCTCCGAGCTCGCCCGCTATGAAGAGCTTTCGGACCGGTCTGGCCTTGGTCATCGCCCTTGGCCTGGGTACAGCTCCGCACACCGCGAACGCATTCACGCACGTGGTCGTGCAAGGGGACACGCTCGCGTCTATCGCCGAAAAGTATTACGGCAAGATCCAATACGAAAAGTTCCTCGTCGACGCCAACCTGCTCGGTTTGGAGGGCGGCTCGCCGATCGTAAAAGGCATGCGGCTCGAAGTGCCTTCGGTCGGCCACCGCACCGTCAAACACGGTGATACCTGGGAGGCACTCGCCGCCGAGCTGCTCGGCGCCGGAAACCGCTCGGACGTGCTGTCGATCGCCAACGGCTCGAACCCTTGGCTCACGCCGGAGGAAGGTGCAGAGCTGATTGTGCCGTACAATTTGCGCGTGCTCGTCTCGGGCAGCAACGAGACCTTGGTCACGATCGCCTTCAAGTACTACGGCGACATGAACAAGGCTTGGGTGCTAGACCGCTACAACGGCCTGAACGGCCATAAGATCGAGCCGAACGACGTCGTGCTCGTACCGCTCACTGATCTGCCGCTGAGCGACCAAGGCAAGAAGGCGGCGCAAGAGTCAGCCGGCAGTACGTGTTCCGAAGCCATGGGCGGCGTGCGCGACGCGCAACGCAAAGTCTCGCAAGAAATCCCGGCGCTGATCGCAGACGTGAACGGCGGGCGCTATGTGGATGCGGCCAGCCGCGGCAGCCGATTTTTGGCTTCCGGCGCGCTCACCGAGCCCGAGCAAGCGATCGTAAACCGTCAGCTATTAGAAGCCTACGTTGCCCTCGACGCAACCGGCCTCGCGACTCAAGCGTGTACCGAGTGGCGCAAACGCGACAAGCACGCCACGCTCGATCCAGTCGAGCTGAGCCCGAAGATCATTGCCGCGTGCGCGCGCGGAGGCAGGTGAGCGCGCTCCGCCAAGCGCTGGATTGGGGCAAGCTTGCGCCGTTGCGCCTGCGCGCCAAGAGCGTGGCCGACGGCGTGTACGCAGGCGGGCACCGCAGTCGGCGGCGTGGTGCCGGCATCGAATTTGGCGGTCACCGCAGCTACGTCCCGGGGGACGATTTACGCTTCATCGATCGCCACGCGCTGCTCCGCCACGGCGAGCTGCTGGTGCGCCAATTCGAAACCGAGACCGACCGCACGCTGTGCTTGTTGGTCGATGCCAGCGCTTCGATGAGCTACAAGAGCGACAGCGCGCCGGCCGCAAAATACGCATTTGCAGCGCTAATAGCCGCAGCGTTGTGCAAAATCGCGCTTGCTTCCGGAGACCGCGTCTCGCTGGACTGGTTCGGCGGCGAACGCACGGTGGAGCTGGCGACCGCCGGCGGACGTGAGGCGTTCGAGCGCGTCGTCGGCGCGCTCGAAACGGCCCAACCGAGCGCGGATCTGCACGGTGATCTGCCCGCGCTCGAGCGCGCAGTGGCGCGCGTCGAACGGCGCGCGTTGCGCGGCGCCAGTGTGGTCGTGCTGAGTGATCTGTTAGACCTTCCAAACGGCGCCGAGCATGCGCTGAGCTCGCTCGGCGTCCGCGGCAAGACGCTCGCCGTCGCGCGGGTGCTCGATCCGGACGAGCTCAGCTTCCCGTTCAGCGGCCCGCTCCACTTGCGCGCCATGGAAGGCGAGGCGCGCGTCGAAACCGACGCGGCCGCAGCGCGGCCGCGCTACCTGGCCGCGCTCGAGGCTCAAGCGCAGGGCTGGTCAGAGCGGCTCTTGAACCGCGGTGGCTCGCTCGTCCCGCTGAGCACCGCCGATGACCCGATAAAAGCCGTGAGAAAAGTGCTCGATGCGCTGGGAGGCTTCGGATGAGCTTTCTGGTGGCGGCAGCGCTGGGCGTCGGCCTGCTGATCGGCATGCCGATCGCCGCGCATTTGCTGCGCCGAGGCAAAGCACGCGAACGCGCCTTCCCGCCAACATCGCTAGTGCCCGCAGCGCGCTCGGTGGCGCGCGAGCGAGCCACTCTGGAAGACCGCGCGTTGCTGGCCATCCGCGGCTTGCTCATCTTGTGCCTGGCCGTGATCGGCGCCACTCCGTTCGTGCGCTGCTCGCGCTTGTCGCTCACGCGCAGCGCCGGCGCGTCGGTCGCGTTCGCTCTCGTGATCGACGATTCGCATAGCATGCGCGCGCAGGGCGCCGACGGTCAGCGCTGGGAGCGCGCCACACGAGCGGCCCGCGAGCTGCTGGCTTCGGCCCGCGAAGGCGACGCGATTGCCATCGTGCTCGCCGGCAAGCCGGCGCGGCTCGCGCTGGCAGCGACCACGGATCTGAACGCGGCGCGGCGCTCCCTGAACGAGCTCAGCGAGAGCGATCGCAGCACGGACTTGGACGTGGCGGTGGGCTTGGCGAGAACCAGCATCGCGAGCCTCTCGCACCACGACAAGCGCGTGGTCCTGCTCAGCGACTTAGCAGGCGACGCGCTTCCCGAGGGCGAGCCCGCGCTTTGGGCGCCCGTCCCGGAGCTGACAAAACCGCTGGAAAATTGTGGCATTTACAGCGCCGAACTGCGCGGGCATCGAATTTCGGCGCACGTGGCGTGCACTTCGCCCGCCGCCGCCGCGGGCCGCGCGCTGACTCTAGTCGACTCCAAGGGCATGCAGCCGGTGCCGCTCGCGGTCCGCGCAGGCGTCCAAGAAATCGGCCTCGACAGCTCCGCGAAGCTCGAGCACCCCGAGCTGCAGCTGACCGGCGGAGACGCGCTGCAAAGTGACGACCGCGCCGCGGTCGCCGCAGAATCAGCCGCGCTCGGCGTGCTGGTGGCAGCCGATACCAGCAATGCCTCGGCCGAGACGGGCGGGCCACCGGTGCTCGAGCAAGCCTTGAGCGCTCTGGATAGCAACGCCGCGGTGCACCCGATCGCGCTCCTGCCCGACGATCCGAATGAGCTCCACGGCAACGCGCTGCTGCTCCTAGACGACCCAGGTGGCATCACCCCGGAGGCGCGCGGCGCGCTCGTTTCATTCGTCGAGCAAGGTGGCGTCGCGGTGGCCTTCCTGGGCCCGCGTGCCGAGCAAACGCCGCTCGGCGCCACGCTCGAGCCCTTCGTGCACGGAGCCGTGCATTGGGAAACTCAGACGCCCTCGGACATCGACGAGAGCTCGCTCTCGTGGCTCGGGCCGGAAGCCGCGAGCTTGCACGGGCTTGCACTGCGCGGCCGCGCCGGGTTGTCTACGACTGATCTGCTGGGGGCCCGTATTTTAGCCACCTTTTCCGATCATCAGCCATTCCTCACCGAGCGTGCGCTGGGCCGCGGCGCGCTGTTCACGGTCGCGCTCTCGACCTCGGTCGAGCACAGCAACTTCCCGCTTCGCCCGGCATTCTTGGCACTGCTCGATCATTTCTTGGACGAAGCGCGTACGCGGCGCGGCGCAACGCAAAGCGTGGCCGGCAGCGAATGGCAATTTCCGCTCGGCGCGAGCGTCGCGATTGACGGACCGCGCGGGCCGCTAGCAGTGCACGAACGCGGCGCGCCCGCCGGAGGCTCACACAAAGCCGCCACTCCGGCCTTGGCCGGCCGCTACGCAGTGCGCATCGACGACCAGCACGAGGAGCGCGTCGTGACCCTGGACCCGCTCGAAATCACGGCTCTCTCTCAGAAGCCGCCAAGCAACGCAGCTCAAGCTCGCGCCGGCGGCAACGCCGGCAGCGTGGACGCCTCGCCAGAGCTCGGTTTCGTCGCGCTCGCGCTGTTAGCGCTCGAGCTCGGCCTGCGCGTGCTGCGCCGCACGCTGCGTGAGCGCGGCGTCACATCCGCTGCGGCGCTTCGATCCCGAGCAAGTTGAGGCCGGTCGCGAGCGTGCGCGCCGTCAGCTCACACAAGGTCAGGCGCGAGCTGCGCTCGTGGGCCTCTGACTTGAGCACTGGGCAAGCGTCGAAGAAGCTCGAGAAGCTCGAGGCCAGCGCGTACAGGTAGCCGCACAATTTGTGGGGTTCCAGCGTCACCTCGACTTCGACCAAGGTGCGGCCGAAGGACAATAGCTCGAGCGCCAAGGCGTGCTCTGCGGGAGCCGCGATCGACAGCGGACCCGCGCCCGCGCCGCCATCGCTGGCAGCTTTCCGCAAAATCGACTGAATGCGCGCGTGCGCGTATTGCAGGTAGCCGCCCGTGTTGCCTTCGAAGGCGACCATGCGCTTCCAATCGAAGACGTAATCCTTGATGCGATCGCTGCTCAAGTCGGCGTACTTGACCGCGCCAATGCCGACTTGCCGTGCGACCTGCAGGCGCTCGACCTCGGGCAGATCTGGGTTCTTCTCGAGCACTGCTTGGTGCGCGCGCTCTACGGCCTCATCCAAAAGCTCGATCAGCTTGATGTTCTCACCGCTGCGCGATTTTAGCATCTTGCGGTCGTCACCCAAGACTGAACCAAACGCGACGTGCTCGGCGCGCACCGGTGCCGCGAGCCAGCCTGCCATTTTGGCGACCTCGAACACCATGGCCAGGTGTTGCTGTTGGGTCGAACCAACCACGTACAAGAGCCGCGTGCCGCCCAAACTTTCGTGCCGGAAGCGCAGCGCGGCCAAGTCAGTCGCGCCGTAACCGAAGCCGCCATCCTTCTTCTGCACGATCAGTGGTAGCGGTTCGCCCTCGCGACCGACGAACCCCGGCGCGAATACGCAGAGCGCGCCGTCATTGACGACGGCGATGCCGCGGCTTTGCAGATCAGCGGCGATTTCGGCCAATTTCGGGTTGAAAAAGCTCTCACCGCGCACGTCCGCGTCCACCAATTGCACCCCCAGGCGCTCGAAGACGGCCGCCATGTAGCGCTTCGAGCTGTCCACGAACTGCTGCCACAGCGCGAGGGTCTCGGGGTCGCCGGCTTGCAGCGCCACCACACGCGCTCGAGCCCGGTCGGCAAAGCCCGGATCGGTGTCGAATTTGACGCGCGCCGCGCGATAAAAATCACTGAGCAGGCTCGGATCCAAACCACCGGCGCTGCCCTCTTGCTGCAAGTCGACCAGCTGCTCGATCAGCATGCCAAACGGCGTGCCCCAGTCCCCGATGTGATTTTGGCGAATCACGGTGTGGCCGCGAAACTCGAGCACGCGGCACAAAGTGTCGCCGATGATCGACGAGCGCAGGTGCCCGACGTGCATCTCCTTGGCGATATTCGGAGAGCCGTAGTCGATCACGCACACATCGCGCGCGTCCGCCTTGGGCACGCCGACGTCGGCTTGCGTGAGCAGCTCCGTGAGCGCTTGCGAGAGCGCGTCATCGCGCAGCTTCAAGTTGATGAAGCCGGGCCCGGCGACCTCGACGCCGCCGTCGATACACAAGTCGCTCAAGTCGAGCTCGGCGAGCAGCGCTTGGGCGACCTCACGCGGCGGGCGACGGAGCGATTTCCCCAGGCTCATCGCGACGTTGACTTGGTAGTCGGCACGGTCAGAGCGACGCAGCAGCGGGTCGGTGTCCTGATGTTCCGCGCCGAAGGCACGCGCGAGCGCGGACTTGAGCCGGGCGCGCAGCAGGAGCTCGGGGTGAGGCATGCCACTTATTACTGCTGTTTTCGCGAAGGGCAAATATGGCGCCGGGCAGCGTCACCTCGCCGATCGTTCTGCCATCCGGCGCGACGCAGTTGCAGTTCGCTGCCCTCGCAAACGAGTGCAATTCAGCAGACGACCAGCAGGCCGTGGAGTCATCTGCTGGAATTTGCGATCCCTAGTAAACTCGCCTCCGAAATCCCCGACACGGCTGTTGGCGGCGCGTGATTATTGGGACGCGGCGTGATAGTCGACGGCGTCATGCGTTCCACGGTCTTGTTGTCGCTACTGGCTCTATCGCTGTTCGGTTGTCACTCCGCGGGCCAGTACGGCTATAGCCGCAGCTATCAGCCGCTCAGCGCGGAGGACAAAGCCGCCGACGGTGCGCGCGAATACGATCCGGTAATGGCCGAGCGCGACAAAGACGATTGGAAGAAGGCCACGATCAGCCTTTTTGCAGTGGTGAAGAGCCGGGCGCCCGCCAAAGACGGCGGCGCCTATCTCACGCTCAGCATGCGCACGCTGAGCGACCGCAACCTGTGCGACGACTTCGACGAAGACACCTGCCGCGTCACCGTCAGCGAGCACGAGCACGCCACGCTGCACGCCAACCTGAAGCTAGCCAGCGAAGACGACGTCGGTCAGTACAGCGTCGGCAAGGGTTCCCTCTTGCGGGTGATCGGCAAGCTGAGCGACGAGGTCGACCACGACGACGGTACGCCCGTGCTGCGCGTCAGTTACTATCGGCATTGGCCGCGCAACTTCTTCGTCACCACCGCGGACGCTGCGCACATGACGCGCTAGCGCGGCGCTGCTGAGGGAGAAGCCGTAGGCGGCAGCGGCGCCGGGTGGTTGAAGCCGAACCCGATCTGAAACTGCATGAAAAACGCGGTTCCTGACGGGCGATCGCGAGTGATCTGTGGCGGGCCGCCGCACAGCGAACCGCTGGTGTCCTGGCAAGCGTAGCGATAGCGGCCGCCGAAGGCTTGCCCGAGCTGGACTTCGAAGCCCATTCGTAAGCCGCTCGGCATCACCCAGTCGAACGGCGCGGAGGCCGCGACCATCGTACCGAAATCCGACACGTCGGTGCGCGCGAAGGCCAGACCCGGCGCGAGCGCGAAGTAGGGCGTGCTGTGGACCACGACGCCCGCGCTCGCTCCGTAGAGCAGTGCCGGAGTGTCCGAAGTGCGACGCTGGTAACCGCTCGAGTCGAACGACGAATCGAACCCGGGTTGATCGGTGCTGTCGCTCGCGGGTACTGCCGCACGTGCGACTAGGCGCACGAGCCCGCCGAGATACACGCCCGCCTGAGCACCGACGTTCAGCGGTTGTGAGATGCGGTTCTCCCAAGACACGCCGCCGACGACGGCGTCGAGGAACGGTGAGGTCGTGACGGCCGCGTCGTCGGGGAAGCGTGGCTTGGCCAATGGCGGCGGCAACGGCGGCGGGTAGTAGTAGCCGTACGGGAGAGGCGGCGGATACCCGGGATAGGGCGCCGGAGCGGCACCAGGCGGCGGCGCCGGAGCAGCGGGCAGCGGCGCCGGGGCCGCGGGGGGCGCCGGAGTAACGGGGGCCGGCGCGACAGCTGACGCCGAGGCGGACGACGCTGGAGGGGCTGGAGGTGGAGGCAGCGGCGCCGCCGACCCTGCCGCTACCGGAAATGCCGTTGAAGCAACGGGCGCCGGATGTGCGGAGGCCGCCTGCGCGGGGGATTGCGCAGCCGCCAGACCGCACACGGTCGTCGCGCACACGCCCAAACAAGCCCAGGACAGGTTCCCCATGCTGGGCATTTTCCGGGTTTATTCGGGCTCGGTCAAGCGCGGTGGACCCGTTTTCCGGTGCAGTGCTAGAAGCTCCGGGTGCGTCGCCGTCTGTCTCCTCTCACCCGCCCTTGGGCCGCTCTACTGGTCGGCTGCGCCGCGCTTGCGCTGGCCGATCGCTCGGCGCAAGCCACGGTCATCGAACGAGTGGTGGCCGTGATCGGCGACCGCGCGATCCTGCTCAGCGACCTAAAGACGCGCGCTCACCCGTTCTTGGTCCAAGTCACGCAAACCGTGCAGCCGGGCGCGCAGCGCAGCGCAGCCATCTCGCAAGTCTACAAAGGCGTGCTCGACAAGATCGTCGACGAAGAGCTGGAGGAGCGTGCCGCTATCCAGGCCAAGATCACGATCACGAGCAAGGAGATTGACGAAGCGATCGCTCGCGTGGCGCAGCAGAATCAGATCACGACGCAGAAGTTGCTCTCCGAGGCCGCGCGCACCGGCGTCAACGAAGCTCAATACCGCGACGAGCTACGCCGTCAGCTACTTCAAGCCAAGCTCGTCAACGTACGGCTCCAAGGGCGCATCCGCGTCACGGAAGACGACCTCAAGCTCGCCTATCACAAGCTGGTCATCGAAGAGCGGCAGCGCCTCGAGCTACACGTCGCTTACATCCGCATCCCGGCCGGCGCCGACGGCTCCGGGCGCGCGCTGGCCGAGCGTGTCGCGGAAGCCGCCCGCAGTCAGGATTTCGCGACCTTGGCGCGACAGTTCTCGCAGGATCGCAGCACGCGCGACAGTGGCGGCCAATTGTCGCAAACGAAGCTCGCCGAGCTGCCCCCGAGCGTGGCTCGTGCGTCGATGGGGCTCGAGGTGGGGGAGTCGTCCCCGCCCGTGCCCATGGACGACTCGTTCGTGATCGTGCGCGTGAACTCGCGCGACGCCTCACAGCTTCCGCCCTTCGACGATGCGCGCCGCGAGCTCGGCGACCGCGTGTACATGGACAAGATGAACCAAGCGCGCCGCACCTGGCTCGACGGTCTACGCCGCCGCAATCACGTCGAAGTCCGGCTGTAGTCGGGAGCACAGCTCCCGCCCCAACCAAGTGAATTGGTTGGGGCCCCACCCTCAGGTTTTGGGGCCCCAACCCCAAAACTCAATGCTCTCATTCGCAGACGAGCCCGTAGACGTCCTTGCGCGCGACGCCGCGGGCCACGATGCGCTGGGCGCTCTTCAGCTCCTCCTGAACCAGCCCTTCGAATTGATCGAGCGTTAGTGCGCCTTGCACGCGCCTACCGTTGACGAAAAACGTGGGTGTGCCCTTCACGCCGAGCTTCTGGCCGAGTGCAATATCCGCGTGAATTGCCGCGTCGTGCACGCCCGCGTGCGCGGAGATCAAGAGCAACGCGCCGTCCAAGCCGGCCTTGCCCGCAAGCTCCCCGAGCGCGCTGTCGTCGAGCGCTTCTTGGTGCAGAAACAGCGCGTCGTGCACCGCCCAAAAACCGACGCTCGAGCCGCGCGCGCTGGCGTCTGCCGCAAAGTTTGCGAGCAAGCGAGCGTTCTTGTGTTGAGGCAGCGGATAGTTTTTCCAAACCAGGCGCACGTCGCGCGGATAACGGTCGAGCAGCTTGTGCAACGTGGGCTCGGCTTGCTTGCAAAACGGGCACTCGAAATCGGAGAACTCGACCACGGTCACGAGCGCGTCGGCTGGCCCGCGCGCCGGCGAAGTGCCCACCGGCGCGCACACGCGCGACGCGGCCTGCTCACCGACACCAATCAAATTGCTGCTAGTACGCGCGCCGTACAGCGCGGCCGGCGCGACGCCTGCAGCCAAGCTCCAAGTCGCCGAACGCCGCTCGTCGAGCAGTAGCCGTTCGAGCTCGGCGGGCGCGCGCTCGCCGTCGACGGGCTGCCCGTTGAGGAACGAAAAAGGCGTAGATTTCACGGCAAATTGTCCGGCGAGCTGCATGTCCGCGCGCACCGCGGAGTCGCCCGCGGCGGCCAGCTCGGACAGCTTCGAGCTACCGTAACCGGCCGCGCTCAGCAGCTCTTGCAAATGCTCTGCGGTCAAGCTCGCTTCGTCTCGCGAGATGCGGTGCAGCACATCGAAGAACGCAAGCGACCCGCGCTCTCGTGAAAGCCCTGCCAGCACGCGCGCGGCATCGAAGGCATTCGGATGCTCGCGCAACGGACGGTGTCGGAATACGATCCGCAGATCGTCTCCGTACGTCAGCTTGGCAACTTCCAGCGCGCGCCAAGCGCGACGCGTGTGCGGGCAATCGAGATCGCCGAACAGCACCCACGTCAGCGGCGCATTGCGGGTGCCCCAAATCGGCTCGCTACCGAGCACTGGCAACGCGGCCCGCGCTTCCTCTGGAAAGCTCGCGGGGCCCACGCCGGGGGCGATCACGGGCGGATGCGCGCGCGCCGGTTTGTCCGGAATCGGCGGAGTTTCGGGCAGCGCGGGCGCAAGCGGGGGTGGCTCCTCGCTGGCTGTTACGCTGGGGCTCGGGCTCGGTGGCGCGAATTTCGGCGCGACCGGCGCGTGCAGCGCAGGGCCGACCGCCTTGACCAACAGAGCCGCACGGCGCGCCGCAAAATACGTCGCACTGACCACGCCGCCCACCATCAGGAGCAAGCCAGCACCCACGAGCAGCCACACTCCAAGCGAGCTCGCGTAGCGCGGAGGCGTAGAGGGCACGGCGAACAGCGGCGCCGCCGGCGGGTACGGCACGCTCGGGCCAACCGGCGCCGGCAGCGGAATCGGCATCGCCAGCGGCGCTGCCGCCAGTGCCAACTCTGCTTCCGGATCCGCAATCCGCGGCGCATCGACAGACACCGGCGCAACCGGGCGTCGCTCGGGCTCGAGCTCGGCGAGACGCGCGAGCTCGACGGCAAACACGCGTACGTCGCGCGGCCGCGCACGCGCTTCGGGCGCAGTGGCGCGCGCCAAGCACGCCTCGAGCTCACTCGAAAGCGCGTTCAGCGCTGCTGGATCTGCGCTGGATTGCGGGGCCGAGAGCAGCTCGCGCAAGAGCACGCCAAGCGCGAACACGTCACTTGCCGGAGTGGGTGGCAGTAATGATGCTCGGAGCTCAGGCGCGCGATACTCGGGCGGAAGCAATTGACTGGCTTCGCCGGCGGCCCCGAACGCAGTCGCCACTGCCGCAATACCGAAGCCGAACAACACGTCTCCCGCGTCGCCCTCGGCGACTAACTCCGGACGCAAGCAGCCGTAGGCGATGCCTTGGTCGTGCAGAGGCGCGAGCGCCGCAGCGATGCGCGTAGCGAGCAGCGCGACGCGCGCTCCGGACCACGGCCCGACATGCGCATCGGCCACGCTACCGGACAGCGGAGCCGCAAAGGCAAGGAACGCCGCGCCCGCGTCGACCCCCGACGCAACGGGCCGAGCCAGGCCCGGAACCCCGAGCGCGAAACGCCCCTGCTGCTCGAGCGTCAACCCGATCTGTGCCTCGCTCGCCGTAACGTCAATTTGCACCAGCCAGACTCGTTCGGCACCGCGCAGGTCCTCGCCAAGCGCCATCGAAGTTGCGGCCGGACCGAAATTCCGGAGCACCCGGAACCGACCGCCAACCACTGAACCGCTCGCAAACATCTTTGTCAGTTTGACACGCCCAGCAACCGTTCAGACAGCTTGGCGCGCAAGCGCCTCACGCGGCACCATTTAACCCGACTTCTGACGAGGAATTGCAGCGTGGCACGCCATGTGCTCAAAGGACCCCGCGAGATGTTCAACCTTCGCCAAGCGTTCGCATTCTGGGCCGTCGCTGCCTTCGTGATTGGCCTCGCCGGCGAGGTCCACGCTCAGGCCACTGGCGCGGGTGTCACGCTGCCCACGACCGGCATCACACGCCGCGCGGATCGCGGCGGAAATCTGATGAACAATCAGATCAACTTCGACGACTGCAACATCGACGAGAAGATTCAGTTCAGTGTTGCAATCTCGCAGCCCAACAATTCTTGGACGCTGCAGGTGTGGGCCGGAGCAAACTGCGATCAGCTGTCGAACCGCGTCACGCCTACCGTCTTGAACTGTCACCTGGTCGGTAGCCTTGCGGTCAGCGCGGCCAGCCCCCCCCCGATCTCCGTCTCGGTGCGGGATCTTCTGTACGTTCGCACCCAGGCCTCGGCCGGGGTGAGTCCGACCGTCGCCGCGAGCACTGCCGGAACAGGCGGCGATGGCACTGCGGGAACCGATAGCACCGCAGGCGGCGGAGGCACTGCGGGAACCGGGGGTAGTGCAGGCAGTGCTGGTGCAGCAACCGCGACGCTGACCGCAGACCAAGCCGCCTGCACGCCGCAAGACCCGGCGACCGGCGCGCAGACGATCAACGTCTACTTCATGATGGTCGACGGCAGCAGCGCCATTCAAGGCACCTTTGCTACCTGGGCCGCGACCTACAAGCTGCTGGCGCCCCTGCCGCCTGACAAGGTAACGGGCGGCATCGGTGAAACCATCATACCGATCCACTTCAGCTACAACACCACGAGTAGCGACACGAGCATCAACGGCTACAACTTCTACTGTGATCCGCCGGCTGGCAAAGACGCGGCCGCCGACGCTGGCGTGCTCCCCGTGGACGGCGGCATCGCAGTAACGGCCTGCAACGGCATCGCCTCCACCGTGCTAGTCGCGGGAAAGCAGGTGACTGATCTCGGGGCGAATAAGTGCGGCAGCGCCGGAAAGTCAGCACAGGGTGGCAACGCCACAGGGTTGATCAACGGCGTCGCGTATAACGTCGCGGTCGCGACCACGGACTCGTATAATAACGTCGGAGTGCTCTCCAAGCCGACTTGCGCCGTGCCACAACCGGTCACCGGCTTCTACGAGGCTTACACCGACGCCGGCGGCAAGGGCGGTGGCGGCTTCTGTAGCTTCTCGCGGCACCGTGAGCCTCTCGCGCTCGCCGCACTGCTCGGCTTCGCTTCGTGCCTGCTACTGCGACGGAGGCGCGCAGCGTGAAACGAATCGCTCTCGTCCTTACTGTGGGTCTCTTTGGATTTTCTGGCACGGCTGCTGCTCAAACACAGGGCACCGACGAATTCGGTGCCTATGGCGAGCAAGATCACACCCATCACGAGTCCCCGCAGAACGGCGCTTTCGAAGCTCGCTTCGGTCCGTACACCCCGCGCGTGGATAGTTCCGTGCCCGGGACTCCGTTCAAAGACACCTTCGGCACCAAGAAGCGCTACATGTTCGGTCTGGAGGCAGACTGGCAGGCGCTGCGCATCCCGCATCTCGGTACGCTTGGCCCTGGTCTCGGCTGGGGCTACACGCGCGCGACAGGCCGCGCCCGCCTGACCGCGCAACCCGACGTCCTCTCGGACGAGCAAACCGCGCTCTCGGTGATGCCCTTCTACCTCGTCGGAGTCCTGCGCGCCGACGTCTTCATGCGCGACTTCGGCATCCCCCTCGTGCCGTACGCGAAGCTCGGCCTGGGCTACGCGCTGTGGTGGGCGAGCGACGGCGGCACCACCTCACGCCAAAACGGCGTGCTCGGCCGCGGCGTCTCCTACGGTCCACAATATGCGCTCGGCGGCATGTTCCTGCTCGACGTGCTCGACCAGCAATCCGCGCGTGACGCCGACAACGGCCTCGGAATCAACAACAGCTACGTCTTCGCCGAATGGTTCGGCAGCGAGCTCGACGCCTTCGGCTCGAAATCGCGCATGAACGTTGGCGCCAACACCTGGGTCCTGGGTCTGGCGATCGAGTTCTAGTCGTCGTCGCGGCTCAAAGCCGCCACAGCAACTTGAAGAGGATCCCAAAATTCGGACCAGCAGCTAAGGTGGTGTAAACGGCGCCTGCTCCTCGCAGAAGGAGCAGCAAAACGATGAAAAGCACCCGCATCCGGCACAGCGCAGCGTTCAAGGCAAAGGTCGCCCTGGC
>DATCFJ010000906.1:0-5442 GCA_036509605.1 Polyangiaceae bacterium
ATCAGGCTCGAACGGGCTTGAATCACCGGCGCCGCGCCGAACCAGCGAGGGCGGGTTGGTCGTCAGGTCGACGACGGTGGTTGGCTCGGTGCCGCCAGGGCCGGCGTCGAGCACCAGAGCAAGGCCCGGGAAGAGGTCGTCGATCTCGCTTGGGTCGGGGTTACCCGGCTCACCGTGGCGCGACGCAGTGCTCGAGATGATCGGCCGCCCTAGCTCCTTGCAGATGGCCAGCGCGACCGGATGCTTCGGGATACGCACGCCCACCGTCTTACGGTTCGACTGCACGACGCGCGGCACCTCACGCGTCGCCTCCAGGATGAAGCAGTAGGGGCCAGGCAAGTACTTCTTCAGCACGCGGTACACGTCGTTGTGCATCACGGCGTATTTGGAGACGTCTGCTAGGTCCTGACAGACGAAAGCCAGCATCTGCGAGCGATCCAGACCTTTGATCTGGTACAGGCGGTCGACCGCCTTCTTGTTGAACAGATCACAACCCAGGCCGTACACGGTGTCGGTCGGGTAGGCGATCACCTCGCCGGCTTCGAGGGCGTCGACCGCGCGGCGGATCTTACGGGGTTCCGGGTGATCCGGATTGATTTCGAGCAACATGAAGACGGGGCAAGATACGCAAAAAAAGCTACGCGAAGAGCTCGAGCATGCGCACCGTTTGTGGCGAGAGCGGCACTTCGAGCACGCCCGTTCTAGCATGAAACTCCGTTCCGTCGAGCGCGTCGGTTGCTCGCTCAATCCCCGGGAGTGAGAGCTCGGCGCGCAGCGCGCGCGCCGACGGATTGATTAGAAACGCGACACGCGCATCGCCAGCGGCACTTCGATGCACGGTCACGAACACGCCGTCCGTCGCGCAGCGAATACTGTGCAGCCCGAGCGCGTCCTTGGCCGCTCGCACGGCGTCATGCAGCGACGCTTCGTCGAGCCCGAGCTGGCTCGGAATACCGGGGCGCGCGGGCACCGAGAAGGGCTCTTTCAGGGGCCGAAAGATGGCATCCCGCTCGGCTGGATGAGGACCGATGCTGATCGGGTGGCCCGCTGCGACGCCGCGCTCGAGCGCAGCGCGGATCTCGCCGCCCAGGCCGCCCGCGCACGCGACGATTGTCCACTTGCCCTGCTCCAGGGCAAGGCCGGTCAAGTCCCCGGCGATCACCGCGAATGGGATCCGTTCAGCGGCGAGGGCCGTCTCCAGCCGACGCACGAACTGCGCGGCGTCGATCACGACTGGGCTACCAAGGCCGAGCTCATCCTCGAAGCAGGCCTGCTCAGCGCCGCCGCCGGAGACGTGAAAGGCGGCCAACGTGACGGGCCCAAAAGCGTGCATCACGCGCGCTAAGCGGCGCACGTTTCGCGGCACGACCACATGCACTTCGGCGTGCACATGCAGGCTGAAGAAATCCAGGCGCGTCAGCGCGCCGACCAGGTTCTCCCAGAAATCGGCGAACGGGCGACGCTTGCCGTGGCGATCGATCGGCGCGCCGATCCAGCGATCGCGTTCGACGGCCATGTACACATTGAACCCGCGCAGGCCGTAGGCGAGCGCCGTGAGCGCCGTGAACGCGCTGTCGCCCTCGCTGATCGGCGGGAAGAACGGCGGGAACCCGGCACCTAGCTCGCACGCGAACGGAGCGTAGCCGCGTGCCGCCGCGCGCAGCGCAAGATCGCCCGTGCGTCGCGCGATCTCCGCGCGCGTCGTCTCCGAGGCCACGTGGTAGTAGTCCAGGCCGAGCAGATCGACGACTTGATTCAGGCGCTTCGGGTCGAGCGGAGTCGAGCCCTCACCGAAGGGCAGATTGTGCATCGTCGGGATGCGGCTCAAGCCTGCGCCCCGTAGCGTCTCTTTCATGCGCTGCAAGGCGCGCGTGATGATCTCTTCTTGGGCTTCCGCGGCGTCTAAGTGGCGGGCGAGGTCCTGCGGGGAAGTGGCGGCGAAGCGCGCCGGCGGGAGCAGCTGCGCTAGGTCTGCGCCAGGGTCGTGCAGCACTTCACGGATGCGCTCGACCGAACCGTACTTCTGCAGCAGGAACGCGCGGTAGGTGGCAACCGCGTCCGGATGATGATCTTGGTCGTACACGCCGTCGCGGAAATACAGCGCACCCTCGTTGTCCACTTGGCACAGCACGATAGGCCCCGCGGGCCAGACCAACGGTGCCAAGCGCTCGGCGACCGCCTCGAGCCAGCGATCCGCTTCGTCCAAGAACGCGACGCTCGCATAGCTAGGCACAGGGAACGCCAGCGGCGGCACCGGCAGCACCACCGGTTTTCCGCGTGGCGAGCGCGCCTGGCAGTCACGGTTCCAAATCACCCGTTCCGGGATCCCGAAATAGGTCAGCTCGGCGTTGATGTGCGGGCCCGGTCGAACGATCGCCAACAGGCCGAGGTCTTGCGCCAGATTTAGGAAGCGCACGACATCCAAACGCGGATCTTTGACGCCGAAGTCGAGGCTGCCGTCGGCTTGCTCGTGTACGCCCCAGGGCAAGTACACGTCCACGACCTCGATCCCGAGGCTCTGCAATGCCGTGAGCGTTGCTAACCACTCGCGCGGGTCGAGCCGCCAGTAGTGAACACTGCCCGAGATCAGCGGCACCTCGCGTTCACCTAGGCGCAGGCCACGCGGAGAGAGGCAGACTCTCTCGGGGTTTGCTTCGGGTGACTCGGGCATGGCGCGGCCGGAACCTACCACTAGTCGCCGGGGTTTTGGCATGCTCCGAGGGCGAGTTTCGGCGCAAGAACGCGCATTTAGCCCGTCACCCACCGGTCACCGGATCGTTTTCTGACCCGGTGCGTAAGCAGCTCATGCCCTCCGGCGTTGTCTCTCGGAGCGCGCTTCAGCGCGGTTGTCGGCCCGAACTTGGGAGAGGTGTGAAGATGTCGTTTGTCCTAAAGGCTTCGTTACTAGCGGTGTGTGCGGGTGCGCTGTTGTCCGGTTGCGCCGCGAGCATGCCGCGACCGATCCAAACCGACGCGGCGCTGGGCCGCGTCGTCGTTTATCGCAATGGCGTCGCTTACTTCGAGCGGCGCGCGGTCGTGCACGGCGATCGCTTCGCGCTAGAGGTCCCCGCCGAGCGCCTGGACGACTTCTTGAAGTCGCTCAGCGTGGTTGACGCGCGCACTGGGAACGCCGTGCCCATCTCGTTTCCGACGCTGGACCACGCTGAGGGCATCACTACGGTGATGGCCCTTCTGCCCAAGCCCGGCGACTACGATCTGCGCATTTCGTACGTGACCGAAAGCCCCGCGTGGAAGCCGACCTATCGGCTCAAGCTCAAGCCGAACGGCACGGCCGAGCTGCAGAGCTGGGCGGTGGTCGACAACGTCTCCGGCGAAGACTGGAAGCACGTGGCCGTCGGTGTGGGCTCTACCTCCGCGTTGTCCTTCAAGTACGACTTGCAGAGCGTGCGCTACGTGGAGCGCGAGACATTGAGCGACAACACCGAGCTGGGCATCGCACCGCCGCCGGGCGGCTCGTCATACGCCGTGGCGAGCAAGGAAGTGCGGGTTCTCGGCAATTTCGGGGCGGATGCCGTCGACGACATGAAGAAGGCGGACGGAGGAACGCTAGACAGCGCGCCGCACGGCGCGTCGAGCGGCGGAGGGCGCGGCATGGCAGCCGAAGCTGCCCCGGCACCGATGGCAACGATAGACAAACCGCGCAAGGCAAGCCCAGCGCCCGGCATCGCGCGCTTGGCCGCGCAGCTGCGTGGCAATCAAAACAAGGTCAAAGTCTTGGGCTACGCGCGCCCCAGCGACAAAGACGGCGCGGGCAAATCGCTCGAACGCGCCAACGCGATTCGCGATCAGCTCTTACAGAACGGCGTTGCCCCCGAACAAGTCGAGGTCGTCGCGACGGGCCAACTCGCGAACGGAGACGGCGTGCGCGTGATCTCCGTGGACGGCGAAGCCCCCAAGCCCGTACAGGCCAAGGCCAAGACCGACCCGCACGACGTCAGCGACGCGCCGCTTGGCAGCGCTTACTTCCTCGCGCCCACGCCGCTCACGATCGAGAAGGATCATTCTGCAATGGTCAGCATGCTGACCGCCGAGGCGCAGGCCAAGGAAGTCTATTTCTACGATCCGATCTCGAGTCGCGGCTCGAAGAAGTACGCCTTCCGCTCGGTGTTGCTGCAAAACCCCACCCACCACACGCTCGATGCCGGCCCGTTCACCGTCTACGAGGACGGCCAATTTCTCGGCGAAGGGCTGTCTGATGCGATTTTGCCCGACAGCCGAGCGTTCGTGCCGTTCGCCCTCGACCGCAAGCTGATCGTCGACACCGATCTGGCTGCCCGCGAAGAGATCGACCGCTTGGTCACCATCGAACGCGGTATCGTGCACAGCGAGGCGCGCAGCATTCGCAGCACGAAGCTGTCGCTCGTGAATCGCGATAGCAAGGCTGCGGTGGTTTACGTCCGCCACCCGATCACTGACGGCTTCAAGCTCGAGGCGCCGAGCAGCGGCGTGGAGAAGCTCGGCGGCGCGTACCTGTTTGCCGTCACTGTGCCCGCCAACGACAGCGTGAGCTTGGCGATCGAAGAATCGACCCCGATGGAGAAAGCGCTCGACATCCGTACGGATGAGGGTGTGACTCAGCTCGGCCTGTACTTGCATACTGCGGCCAAGCTCGACCCAGAGCTGACCACGCAGCTCACTCATATTGTCGAGCGACACCGCGCGATGATCGAGCTCGGCGAGCGCTTGGAAACGATCCAAGCGCAGAGTAACGTGTACCGAGAACGCATCGAGGAGATCAACACGCAGCTCGTCTCGCTGCGCCGCGTGACGCAAGCCGGCGAGCTCAGCCGGCACCTCGCCAAGAAGATGGAAGAGATCAGCCAACGGCTACAAAAAGCCACGATCGACGCCGCAGATTTGGAAGCCCAGCGGCTCACCGAACGCGTGGCCATGGAAGATCAACTGGCCGAATTGACTCTGGAAAAGCGCAAAGAAGTCGCGCTGAAGAATTGAAAATTCGCGCCTCACGGTGCCTCGTCGCGCGGAGCCCGAAGTCTGTTACGCTCCGACGCGGTGAGGCGCTTTCGCACAGCCCTGATCCTGTTCCTTTCAAGCGCGTGCGCCCGCGAGTCGAACCGACCAGCAGCGATCGCGCCGGAGCCCGCGCGTGGTCCCTCGTCGCTCCACCGAGAACGGGCAGCTCGGACTTACGAGGAGCCTGCGCACGACGACACCGCGCTTGCCACCACGTTTCAGAGTGCTCCCGCTCTAGCAACCCTCGAGGGTGAAGCGAGCTACTACGGAAATAGTTTATCCGGTCATGCCACGGCCAGCGGGGAACCGTATCGGCCGCAGGCGTTCACCGCGGCGCACCGGAAGCTCCCGCTGGGCACTATCTTGCGCGTGACCAGGCACGACGGCACGCGTAGCGTGTACGTGCGCATCAACGACCGCGGCCCGTACGGCAGCAGCCGACGCATC
>DATCFJ010000907.1:0-9208 GCA_036509605.1 Polyangiaceae bacterium
ATCTACGCCCTGCGCGACGTGACCGCCACCGTCGAATGCATTCCGCTGATCGTCGCCAGCATCTTGTCCAAGAAGCTCGCCGAAGGCATCGACGGCCTAGTCTTGGACGTCAAGGTCGGCCGCGGCGCGTTCATGAAAGACCTAAAATCGGCCCGCGCGCTGGCCCGCGCTCTGGTTCGCGTCGGCAAGAGCGCCGGTAAGCGCGTCGTCGCGTTGCTCACCGATATGTCAGCGCCCATCGGCCGCACCATCGGCAACGGCCTCGAAACGCGCGAGGCGATCGAGATTTTGCACAATGCCGGGCCCGCCGATACGCGCGAGCTAACGCTCACTCTGGGCGCCGAAATGCTCCTGCTCGGCAAAGCCGAACGCACCCTGCCCGCGGCGCGCGCTCGCCTAGAACGCGCGCTCGCCGACGGCTCCGCGTTCGAACGCTTCCTGCGCATGGTCAAAGCCCACGGCGGCGACACCCGCTTCGTCGAACACCCCGAACGCCTCGCTAGCGCCAAAGCAAAGCTCGAAGTGCCCGCCCCGCGCAGTGGCTACATCACCGACTGCGACGCCTTCGCCCTCGGCCTGTCCGGAGTCGCCCTCGGCGCCGGCCGCACGCGCGTGGACCAAGCCGTCGACCCCCACGCCGGCATCGAGCTCTTCGCGCAACGCGGCGATCGCGTCAGCCGTGGTGAGCCCCTCGCAGTGATCCACGCCCGCAGCAAAGCCCTCGCCCAACGCGAAGCCGCGCGCGTGACCGCCGCCTTCAAAATCTCAGCGCAAAAACCCAAATCGTGGCGCGTCGTCCGGGGCCGCATCACCTAGTCCCGCGCGCTTAGTAGCGAAGCCGCGTCTGCCCAAGCGTGAACCGAAGCATGAGAGGGGCGCTCGCGACCCAGCCGAGCACCTCGCGCCCCGTCAAAATAGCCGGTTCAGCCGGGCTCGGTCACCGGGTTGGGTCAATGGTGAGGGGGCGCGTTTCGAGCTAGGCTGCCGGCGCTTTGAGTACTTTGGCACGCAGCGGCGTCCTGCTCGATCTGACTCCGCTGGAAACGATCTCTTCTTTGCGCGGCATTGGCCGCTACGTCCGTGGCCTCGCGTCGGGTCTTGCTCAGTTGGCGAACGAGAGCGCATTTCATGTCGAGGGCGTCGCGGCGACGCCGGACCTCAAGCGCCTGTTCGTCGTCGAAAACCCGTTCGAGTACTGCCTGCGCCCGGTGACAGCGCCAATCCCAAAGTCTCCAGCGCGGCGCAGGCGGCTGATTCAACGCCAAATCGCAAGTCTGGCGCGCGAACGGCCGGGCCTGTTACATCTCACCGATCCGAACGGCATGCCGCCGGCAAACTCGGTGCCATTCACGGTGACCTGCCACGATCTGATCCCGCTCGTGTTGCACAGGGAATACATCGCTCCGATACCGTATTGGTTCACGGTTTACGGTGCTATCGCACGAGCACGCTATCGCCGGCCATGCCGCATCTTGGCCGTCTCTCAGGCAACGAAGCGAGACGTGGTCGAGCGCTTGAAGATCGACCAAAAACACGTCGATGTGGTCTGGCACGGCGTCGATCACGATCTCTTTCATCCAGAATCAGCTGCCGGCGAGCGAGCGCAGCTCGACGCGATCGTTGGGGGACCGGGGCCTTACATCCTGTACTTGGGCGCGGGAGATCCGCGCAAAGACCTGGACACACTCCTCACGGCCTTCGCCAACAGCGGTGTCCACCGTCAGGCACGGCTGGTCTTTTGTGGTAATTTCAGTACTGAACGCGCCCGCGCTCTCACGAGCCAAGCGGCGCGTCTGGGGGTCAGCGCTGCGCTCGTGTTGGCCGGCTACGTCCCCGAGAGCGTTGTTCCTGCACTTTACCGGCACGCTGCAGTGCACGCTTTCCTCTCGCGCTATGAGGGTTTTGGTTTGCCCGTTATCGAAGCGATGGCGTGCGGCGCGCCCACGATCACGAGCGCGGGTTCTTCGCTCGACGAAGTTGCCGGCCAAGGAGCGCTAATTGTGCCGTGCCGAGAACCGGACGCCCTAACCGCTGCACTTCGAGCCGCATTTTTCGACAGTGAGCTGCGCTTGGCCTTGAAGCAACGTGGGATCGCCCGCGCAGCGACGTTCACGTGGCAGAGGTGCGCGGAACAAACCATAGCGTTTTGGCAACGTGCGCTCGAAGTCTGAGCTACCTAGCAATGCGACGACGAGACGAGACGAGAGCCCGCTACACGCTTGCGTTGTCCGGCAGCAGCGTCAGCGAGCGGCGGATACCGCGGAAATCGAGCACGGCGAGCGAACCCAGGTGCACGATCACGAGCACCAGCACGCTGACGATGAACCTGGGCACGTCCCCACCCCACGAGCTCAGCACGAATCGCGCGACGCAATAGGTCAGCGCTCCCGCCGCCGCCGGCCCGATGAACCGGCGATACACCCGCGCATACGGCACGAGCTTCGGTGTCAACGCCAGCAACATGGAATTGCCGAGCACTACGTGCAGGCAATACCCATAAACATAGCCTTGGATCCCCCAGCGGGGCGTGGTCAACGGCACGGTGATCCAGACAATGGCCACCCACACGCACGACAGCCGGAACAGCAGACCGGGCCGGCCCGTCGCGTTCAACAGCGCAGCCATTAGCGGCGTGTAAAAGCCGATCGCGATCACCGCGGCATAGACGTGCAGCAGGGGCAGTGCGGGCTGCCACTTGTCCGTGAACACGACGTGCACGACGTTGCTGCCCATTCCGAGAAGGAGCGCCACGAAGAACGCGGTTGCGATGGCGCATAGGTACACCGCGCGACCGAACGACTCCCCCAGCGCTCGCGGGTCTCCTTGCAGCCGACTGAACAGCGGGAAGCCAACGCGGCTCACCAGCTCCACGGCTCTCAGCGGGAAATACGCGGTGTCTTGAGCCCAATTGATGAACCCGAGCGAGCGCGTGCCCAGCGCCGCGCCGGCGTAGATCGGCGTCACCGCGCCGTTCAGGAAGCCGATCAGTTGGGCTAACTGAAACGGGATGCCGAACTTCACGATCGGCGCCAGCACCTGCTTGTCCAAGATGAGGCGGGGGCGAAATGGGCGCAGCAGAAATGCGAGCACCGCGCCGACGCACCCTTGGGCGACCACGGCGACGACGAGCGCGCTACTCGCCCAGTGCGAGCGCGCAAGCAGCAATGCCGTCGCATAGAAAGTGACGTTCAAGGCGACGTCGAGCGTCGCGAGCCGTGAAAATTGCAAGCCACGCTCCATCAAGATCGATGGAATCGTACGCAGCGAAGTGAGGAGTAGATCGAATGCCAGAATGCGCAACAGCCACGGGCCGCTGGTGGGTAAATCCGTCCAAATTCGATCCACGAGCCCTGCGCTCGCCCAGACCAGCGCGACGACGCCTGCGCTGAGCAAGAGCTGCAGCGTGAAGACGCTGGAGATTTCGCGCTCGCTCGGCGCTTCCTTCTTCTGGATCAGCGCACCGCCAAGGCCGACGTCTCCGAAAAAGACGAAGAACGTCAGGCCGAACTTGAGCACGGCATACACGCCGAAGTCCCTCGGCTCGAGGAAGCGCGCGAGCGCGACTTGCCCTCCCAGCGTAATCAACTGCATCGCCGTGGTGCGCGCGGCAAGCACCGCGATCGCGATTCGCGCCCGTTGACGGAGCGCAGGTTCGAGCGCCACGGCTTCGGGGTTCGGAGTCGCGGGAGTCAGCCGAGCCTCGACCATACGCGATGCGATGACGCCTCGAAGCTGCGCGTCACGAGGCCCACCGTCGCTCGACCGACGCGCGCGGGACGACGCGCAGCGCGTCCACCAGCTTTCGTGATGCCAGACTTTCGCGGACCGCCGTCAGGTACTTCAGCAGCGAAGAGGGACCGCATACGAACGGAAGGCGAACCAACTGCTGACACGAGGTGGGCAAGCTCTTCAGGATGAAACCCAGCGAAGCGTTCTTGAGCAGCGTTCGAATCCGGTTGATGGTCGACAGCTCGACCAACCAGGCGCGACCGCGTCGCACCGTGCTACCGTGGTACCTGTGATGGACGACCGACGCGGGCACGTACAACGCCTCGTAACTCGCCAGCCGTGCTCGCCAACCCAGATCCATGTCTTCGTAGTAGCAAAAGTGGGTCCTATCCAAATACCCGGTGGGCAAGCGAAGCGCGTCGAGCATCGAGCGCCGGTACGCCGCAGCGCCTCCCGTCGGGCAAAAGATGGCCTCTAGCGGCGCGCCTGCCGCAGGGGGGGCGGCTCCCTCACCCCGGTCGAAGCCCGTGCCTTGGCAGGTCAGGCCAACGCCAGTCGAATTGACCGTAGGTGGATCGCGCTGGAACAGCATCAAGCTCTGCAACATGCCACACGCTGCAGGCGCCGCTTCGGCGGCCTCGACCAATGCTCTTGCCCAGTTCGGCTCGGCGATAGCATCGTTGTTGAGCAGCGCAATCCAACTCCCCGCTGCCCGTTCGATGCCGACGTTGCAGCCCTCGGCGAAGCCCAGGTTCGCCGTCTGCACCAGCAGTGTGAATTGAGGGAACTGCGAGCGCACCATGTCTGCGGAACCGTCGGTCGACCCGTTGTCCACCACCAAGACCTCTAGCTCGGTGTGCGTCTGGGCCGCCATCGAAGCCAAACACGCCGCCAAGTCGTCGCGAGAGTTCCAATTCACGGTCACGACGGACAGCAGCATCGCTTTTTCACGCGCCTTTTTTTGGCGAGTCACCGAAGACTCGCTGGGAAACCGCGTATAACAAAAAATACCCCGCGTCCAGCTGCCGGCCTGTGAGCTTGCGCAGACTCTGCGCGCTGTTTTGCATGACGTGCGTCGACAGCGGCGGCCCGTTTGCAGCTCCAGCACCTCGAAAAACCTGATAACAAGCTCACAGATGGTTCTCTTGCGTGCAGCGGACGAGGCCCGGCGCGGTCGTCTGGAGTGGTGCTCGTTCATCGTGATCCTGGGCGTGGTCATGGGCCTTCGACAGCTCTCCCCCGGAGACACGCAATGGATTCACGATGAACCCCGCTTCCTCGCGAGAGCCGCCGAGATGGTGCATGGCGGGGGTATCTCGGGCGAAGGGTTTCGCGGCTCGATCGGCCTGACTTACGGTCCAGTGGCGATCTGGATCTTCGCTGGCCTGATGCGAGTGAGCAACGACCTGGTGACCATCGCCGCGCTGCGCACCGCACTCTTCGACGTGCTCTTGGCGATCGGGCTGATCTGGCTCACCGCCTGCGCGCGCCGCTTGCGCCCGATCGCCGCCCCCATTCTGCTGCTCTCGCCTTATGCCTGGCTCTACGCCAGACAAATCTGGGACAACACCTGGCTAATTCCGCTCGGCACGTTGGCTCTCGCTGCACACGTGTCCTTCGATCGTTCCCCCGCTCGCTACAAGGCGTGGGTCACCGGCCTCGCATTGGTGCTCGGTCTGTTAATCCACCCAATGTTCGTGCCGTTCGTCGCTGCAGTTGGGATTCATTCGTTCTCGAAGCATCGAAAGTGGTGGCGTCAGCACCCATACACCGCTGCAGCGATGGCGGCAGTGTCGCTGCTGATTGCGCTGCCGTGGCTCGTCGCCTCGTTCAATCTGCTGACGGGGCATGCCGACGCGGTCGTCGCGGCAGCGCCGCCTGCGCTCCAGCCGCCGAAGGACCCGCACCAGCCCTGGTACGCGTCCTCGATCTTCGGCCTGCTTGGCGGGCGCGTATTCTCGGCGAGTGGCCTCGAATACTTCCTGGAACCGGGCTGGACGAATGGCAGCGCCTTACTGAGCGCAGCGGTGTTGGCGTCCGTGCTCGTGTTCGTCCTCGTTTGGGTCGGCGTCGTGAGGAGCATGTTGCGTGTGCGTGCCGCGGGCGGCTTTCGTGCCGCAGGCGAGCTCGGCGCCGGTCACACGCTCGACGTCGTGTGCTTGTACGCTTTCGGCATTCAGTGGCTCTTCTTGGCAGTCCTCGGCCGCCATACCCACCCGCATTATTACAATGGCCTCTGGATCTGTTACGGCTACTTTCTTTGGTCCGCCGTCTCCGAGCCGCTCTCGACGCCGGGCCTGACGAAGCTATTTCGCGCCGGGAGCTTCGCACTCGCGGCAGTATTGGCCTTCACGACGTTCTCGGTCGCCTCTCGTTTGCACCGCCTGGGAGGTACGCGCGGCATCCACTTCGGTGCCACGCTCTCCAACCAGATCGACGTCGCGCACGTCCTCGGCCGCTCCGGCCCCGACGCCCCGCTCACGGTGGACGTGGCCAATTGGCTGATGTTCCCGCATGCACTGACTGTCCTGCGCCAATTGGTGAACGCCCCCGGAGTGCCGGGCGGATCGCGGGAGCCGCTGCGCGTGCACTACCGGGACCCAGATCCGAACAGCGGTTGGATCGTCGTGTCGAAGGATCGCTAGTCGGCACGGGTCGCGTGGTGATCCCACTACCGCGGACGCCGTCTGCGGCCGCATCCCCAACGCTCCATGCTGCGGCTCGGAACGGTGCGCTGTGGCTAGCGAGGTGCCCTGCGAGGCAGTCGCTTCGGCAACGCTTTCCTACTCTAGTCGTTCCGCGACGATCCTCCGCATGCGCGCGATCCAATAGCGATTGGTCAGCTTTTCCTGCACGTCGGGTCGCTCGAAGGCCGAGCCGTGCTGAGCGTGCCAGCGGCGCAAATTGTCGTCTGTGATCTCCAGCCAATCATCCACGATCACGACGGGCAGGCCGTCGTATAGCGGGTCGAGGGAGGAGCGCTTCACGATCACGATGTTGCCGAGCACGAGCGATTCCCACGTCCGGTGGCAATCGAGACCGTTGCCATGGGGACTCACCACGAACGCATAGCGAGTTTTCTCGCGCCACAGGTCGAGGCGGCGCACTTTCGTGGTTTGGAATTGGACGCTCGGATTGCCTTCGAGTGCCCGCTGCACGGCAGCGCGATCGTCGCCCCAGACCTGCTGCTTGTGTTTGTTGAAGTGAAAGTCGGCGTGCACGCGCACGAGTCGCTGAGCGTTGGGCAGCGCGCCCGCACGCAGCGCCTCGAGCTCGGCCTCTTGAGCTGCTGGCGTCGCCGGCCAATGTCCCCATTTCCGCCCATTGCTGATGGTGTGAAAATCGAGGCCAATCGGCAGCGGAAACAGCTTGTCGTGCTGAACGGTGCCGTCGAAATTCTGAGTGAACCAGCAGGCCAAGCGTGAGTCCGCCAAAAGCTCGCTCGAGCGCGGAAAACCGGAGGGAATTGCCCAGTCTTCATCGCCCGTGACCAGCGCGAAGCGGGCTTTGATGCGCGGCAACGCTTCCTCGATGAATTGCGGCAGCGCGATCAGCCGCATCCACACCAGATCCCCATCCCGGACCTGATCGAACAACGCGGGGTCGAAGCGCATCGCCGCGCGCCCGCCGCGCTGACCTTTGACGAAGCCCACGCCGCCGTTATGGTCACAGAGCAGCGCGAGCCCGCGACTCCACACGTAGCGCGTCGCGGTAAACGGGCCGCGCACGCGCGCCCGATACGCCAAGCCAAGCGCCGCCGCAGCGCCGCCCAATGCCCCGGCGCCGAGTAGAAGCGGGTTCATGATAGTATCTCCTCTAACGTCCGCTGATAAGAATGCAAGGTCTGCAGCGCACAACGTTGCCAGGTGAATGCCTTCACGTGCCTGAGCCCACGTTCGCGAAGCGACGCGCGCAGCTCGGCATCGGAGACGATGCGCGCGATACCGCCCGCCAGTAGCTCTTGATCGAGGGCTGGCAAGGTCAGCGCAGCGTCGCCCGCGACTTCACCCAGCGACGATAAGGTGCTGGTCAGCGTCGGGGCTCCGCACGCCATGGCTTCCAAGATGGGCAGCCCGAAACCCTCGTAAGAAGAGGGGAATACGTAGGCCAAACAGTGCCGATACAAGGCCACGAGCAGCGTGTCTTCTATATAGCCCAGGATGTGAACGCGCCCTTCGACGCCGCTCTCGCGCACCGCTTGCTCGAGACGCACACGTTGACGCGCAGAGATCGGCCCCGCGAACACCAGCTGCACGTCTTTGGCGACTCCGCTCTGACCAAAGGCGCGCACCAAGAGCGGCAAATTCTTGCGCACGTCGCTCGCGCCCAGGCAAAGCAGGAAGGGCGTCGCAAAGCCAAGTCGATCGAGCAAGCGCTCGCGCTCGCCCGGGGCGGGCGTCGCGCTGAAGCGCTCATGATCGACGCCGGAGTGCACCACGTCGATGCGTGCTGGGTCGACTCCAACATAGCGAACCAGGTCGTTGCGCGTCGCCTCGCTGATGGCGATCACGCGACGCGCCAAGCGATAGCGCGCAAAATCTCGCGCCCACTGCAAGGTGCGAGCCCCGGGGACGGGCGCCAGGTATTGCTTTGCTAGCACCAGCGGGATCAAGTCATGACAAGTCACGATGCGAGGTTGCCGCATGTCGAGCGGCGTGCCGGGCGGATCCGGCAAATGCAATAGCCGCGCGCCGGTGCGTCGCGCCAAGCTCCCCAAAAACAAACGCCGTTCGAGCTTATGGCGTTGATACTGCGCGCTGCTGACGCGAATGCTCGGATCCCCGGAGAATTGCAGGGATTCGTCGACAGCGCCGGTGAGCGGTCCGCGGTGGCGTGTGAGACCGGCGATCGTCAGACGAGGCAGCGCCTGCGAGCCGGCTTCGCTCGACGCCCAACTGTCACGCGCGGCCAGCGCCCGACACAGATTTTTCACGTAGCGACCGATGCCGCGTTCGCGCGAAGGTGTGTTCAGCGCGGTCATGTCCACGATCACGTCAAGCATGCCGCGCGCCTCGTGTTGGACCGGGCCCCACTGCCGAGGCGTCGCGATACACTTCGAGCGTTGCCGCGGCGGCGGCGTCCCAACTGAACGCTCGCGCGCGCTCCAGACCGCGCTGGCGAAGCTCGCTGCGCAGGGCGCCATCGCGGAGTTTGCTCATGGCCACGGCAAGCGCCGCCGAATCGCCGACCTTGGCGTGCAATCCCGCGCCGCCGAGCACCTCCACGAGCGCCGGCGTGTCGCTGGCGATCACCGGGCACCCCGAAGCCATGGCCTCGAGTGCGGGGATGCCGAACCCTTCGACCAGCGACGGCTGAAGCAGCGCTCGCGCGCCCTGCAGCACGCTGACGAGCTCGGGCTCGCTGAGCGTGGGCAGCCAGCGCAACCGCTGAGCGATGCCGAGCTTTTGTGCCAATTGGTCGAGGCCCGTGCCACGCCGAGTGCGTTGCACGAGCACGAGCAGCTCACCTGGAGCCGACC
>DATCFJ010000908.1:0-2498 GCA_036509605.1 Polyangiaceae bacterium
GCGCTCGGCATGAGCGAAGGCGCGGCGGGGCGGCGAGTTGCGGCGGCGCGCATTTGCCGGCGTTTTCCCGAGGCATTTGCGTTGGTCGCTCGCGGTGATTTGCACCTGTCAGCGCTGTGTGCTTTGGCACCGCATCTCGCAACCGAGAACGCGAGTGAGCTGTTCGAGGCGTGCCTGCATCGAACGCGACAACAGGTCGACGAGTTGCTCGCGGCGCGATTTCCGAAACCCAACGTTCGGGAGCAAGCGCCAATCACTGATGTGATCGATAAACCGGCTGCAATAGCGAGCACGGGAGAAAGGCAAACTCGGCGAGCAGCGGGGCAGCCGAAACCCGGCGCCGAAGGCTGGGACGGTGTCAAGCGAGATCGGTGACCATCAAAAAACCAAAATCGTCAGGCGCGGACGACGGCGGGTTCTTGGTTCTGCTCGGCGGGATCCGGGTAGAGGCGGGAGCCTTCGCCGATGAGCATGGCGTGGCCGCGCCAGGTGACGCGGCGGCGGAGCGCGCCGAGGAGCCAGATGGCCCACATGCCGATGTCTTTGAGCAAGAGCAGGGGCAGCTCGGAGGCGCGAGGGAAGGCGCCGTTGATGATGCGAATCAGCCAGGCATCGGAGAGGTACTTGGCGGCGAGCCCGAGTAGGCTGAGCTCGGCGAGCCGATTGGCGCTGAGAAAGGGCAAGCGGGCGCCGGCGGCCAGGAAGAGGAGCACCGCGAGCAAGAGCGGTCCGGGGTAGAGCAAGGGCTCGCCCCAATACAGGCGCGTAGCGAGGCGGCGGCGCATTTGCGCCCAGCGCAGATGGCGCGAGGCAAACTGCCCGACGCTGCGGCGCACGTTGATGGTGCGCAGCACGTGCGCGGAGAGCGCGACGCGCAGACCCGCAGCGCGGAAGGCCTGGCCGAGCACGTAATCTTCGGCCAGCACGTCGCGAACAAGGGCAAACCCGCCGACCTTTTCGAGCTCGGATTTGCGGAACAACATCGACTTTCCGATCACACACGGGTGCGAGGCGAGCACGTCCGCGCCGCACACGGCGCGCGCGACGTAGGTCGCCAGGTGCAGGTTCTCCAGCCGCGCGCCGAGACTCTTGCCACCGGTTCCCGAGAGCACACTCGATACGAGCCCCACGCCCGGATCTGCCAGCTCAGCCACAAGCGTGCGCAAATAATCAGGATCGGGGCGGACATTGGAGTCCGAGATCAATTGTACGTCGTGGCGCGCGCGCTGGCTCAGGGTGCTCAGGTTGCTGACCTTCGGGTTCATTCCCAAGCAGGGCATACCGGCGATGATCTGAATGCGCAGCTCCGGAAAGTCGCGGCGCACGGCACGCGCGACGTTCAGCGCCGGGTCGCTCGGGTCCTCTGCGCCGAGCACGAGCTCGAAGTCGGGGTAGTCCTGCCGGGCCAGCGCGACCAGGTTTTCGTACAGGCCCTCATCGACCCCACACAGCGGCTTCAGCACGGAAATTGCCGGAGTTGGGCCGCTTTTTGGGGCCCTGGCGCGCACTCGCTGCACCGAAACATGAGTGGCGATCGTCATCACCAGCGAGAACATCGCCAGTAGGAGCACCACGAGCAACCCAAAGTCTTGGATCGTGAAGCGCGTCAGGTCCATTGCCATTGCCTCCGCTTACAAACACTGCCGAAGCGAAGTGGCAACGGGGCAACCCCCGGGAAACGTTATGGAGAATTCAGCCGGTGCCGAGCACTTCTGCCACAGGCACTTCGGCGAAACGGTAGCCCACGCCGCGAACGGTCTCGATATAGTCGCGCGCAGCGCCCATCTTCTCTCGCAAACGTTTCACGTGCGCGTCGACGGTCCGCGTCGAAATCTTGGTGTCGATGCCCCAGACCTCGTCGAGCAGTGCGCTGCGCGACTGCACGCGATTGCGACGCTCGTACAGCGTGACCAAGAGCTTGAACTCGAGCGCCGTCAGCTCGACCTCTTCGGTCTCGACCCACACGCGGTGCGCCGCGCGGTCCAGCCGCAGGTTGCCAAATTCGATACTCGGCCCGTCCGTGGCGGGCAGCTCCCGGCGCCGCAAAACGGCGCGAATTCGCAGCACTAGCTCGCGTACGCTGAAGGGCTTGGTGATGTAGTCGTCGGCGCCGATTTCGAAGCCCACGACGCGGTCGATTTCCTCCCCGCGTGCCGTAAGCATGACCACCGGCAACGTGCGCGTCGCGGGATTGTCTTTGATCAATCGGCAAACCTCGGTGCCCGGCATATCGGGCAACATGAGATCGAGCAGCACCAGGTCCGGCTCGCGCTCACGCAGGAGTCGCAAGCCGTCTGCGCCACGCGAAGCCTCCACGACCTCGTGACCGGCGCTCTTCAAATTATAGTCGAGCACTTGGCGGATATCGGCCTCGTCCTCGATCACTAGAATTCGAGCCATTGGGTACTCGCGATTAATCGACAGATGTGACTGCTACGTGACGAGTCGGTAGCAGCTCTGCACTGCTCACAACGAAGCCGTCACGAAGCGCGCTCATT
>DATCFJ010000909.1:0-2573 GCA_036509605.1 Polyangiaceae bacterium
AAACGCCAAGTGTTCTGCAGCGTCTCGGTAGCGTTTGAGCTGCATCTCGACCTGCGCGAGAGACGAAGCCACGTCGTAGGTTTGGCGGATCGCCCAAGAATCCAGAAACAATTGGCGCGCCTCTTCGAGTTTGCCGGCCTCAAATGCGGCGGAGCCGCGACGAAACAAACTGCGAACTCGCGCGTTGTCATCGGCCGCTTCGGCTTCGCCTTTGGTCGCCCCATTTGGCGCCGACGCAGCATTCGCGGTGACGAGCAGCGGCGCGATTGCAAGAGCGGCGTGGACGAGGGGGTTCAGTCTTCGGTGCAGAATCATCGTGGCTTGGTCCAAAGTGTATTGCTGGGCACAGGGTCGGGAACCAGAGGTGTGGCCGTTTTCGGCTGGGGGAGCGCGGGGACTGAGCGAGGCGCCGATCGCGGGTTCGGCTCGGACGACGATGAGGGGGCGGCCTCGATCGGTGCCTGCGCCACTGGTTTGGTGGTCGGCGGAGACTCGGCGGGAGCAACGAGCGCAGTCACCGTCGGAGGCACAGCAGCGGCAATGTGAAGTGGGTCAGCGGTAGCTTGAATGGCGCTGCTGGCGGACGCGACGGACGGTTGCTCTATGTGCGCAGGCGTCGCTCGCGTGCTCGAGTCGCGTTGCGGCGTCGTTGTCGTCGACCAAAACCGCGACCAGAGACCCACGAACAAGAGCACGAACAGGAGCGCGCCTACGGCGAGGACGAGCGGCAGAAACCGACGCCAACGGGCCGCCCGAGCACGTTGAAAGTCTGCCGTGTCCATGAAGTCCTCCGGCGGCAAGACCGGGACTTTCATTTGCAACAGCTCCATGCGCTGCGTCGGCGAGATCGTCTTTCGAAAAGAGGACAAGGGATCCCACGGGCCACCGCTCGGGGGGCGTGCCTTCGGCTCGAGCTCGTGGTTGCCGCTCGAGCTCTCTTCTTCCTCTATCGAATCGGTCATACGCCGAGCCTCAGCCACCGGGTGCGCGCCAGCGGGGAGCAAACAGAGAGAGAGGTTGAGGCTCGCATTGGAAGTTTCGTTCAGAAGATCAATTTCGGCATTGGCTTCGAGCTAGAAGGTGCAGCATCCGGCTTCGGCGCGAGCGGCGTCGAGAGGGTACGCTTTGCCGAATCCGAGATCAGCACGCTTGCTGGAAGCACCCTCGGAATGGGATTGATCGGGCTCTTCGCAGGGGTCGTGGTCGCGACCGGAGCTGCCCTTGCGATGGGCTCGATCGTCGGCTGCGTTGCTGGAGGGGCTGGCACGACCGACGGAGGTGGCGCCATCGGACTGGGGTGGCTCGAAGGTTGAACAGGCTTCGCCGTAGGCGGAAGCGGGGCGGCTTCGGCTGAGGTCGCGGCGGTTGTTTCACTTGGGTGCGCGTGGCCGCGTTTGAAGAAGACGATGCCCAAGCCGATCGGAAGCGCCAGCGCTGCCCCGATCAGCAATGCGCCAGTGAACAACCGCCGCGCAGCGCGCGGGTCGGCCGCCGGCTTCTGAGCAGCGAGACCGCCGGAGGCGGGATCAAACGAGCGGGCCACAACCGGCCCGGCGATGTCAGCGCGGTTCGGTTTGGGCGTGACCAGCGCGATCGGTGTGGTCCTCGGAACCGCGGGCGAGCGCGAGTCGTGCCGAGGAGCGTGGGCGGGCGTCCTGTTCCCTCGCACGGCGCGGACAGTGAGGTCCTGAGGGGGAAGCTCGGCTCGCATGCGATCGAGCGCGGCGCGGATGGCGTCCGTGAATTCCTGCATCACCGGGAAGCGTTGCCGGGCTTCCTTGGCGAGGGCTCGCCAGATGAGGCGGTCGACGTAGCTCGGAACAGCGGGGACGATCGATTTGAGGCGTGGCGGTAGCTTCGAGATCTGCATCGCCACGATGATCTGAGGCGACGGTGGCTCCTCAACGCCGACCATGCAGGGGCAAAGACCCGCGATCATCTCGTACATGACGACGCCGAGCTGGAAGATGTCCGACGCAAACGTGACGCCATGGCCCTGGGCTTGCTCTGGGCTCATGTACGGTGCCGTGCCTTGAATCAGGTCCTTTTGCGTCGTTTGGTAGCCACCCTCGAGGAACTTGGCGATCCCGAAGTCGAGCACTTTGACGTGATTTTCGGCGAGCAAGAAGATGTTGTCGGGCTTTAGATCGCGATGAACGACGTTCATCGCGTGCGCAGCTTCGAGCGCCTCCGCGACTTGGAGCGCGATGGTCAGCGCTTCGTAAACCGTCAGCGGCCCGATCTTGCTCAGCATGGCCCGCAAGGTCATGCCTTCGAGCTTTTCCATGACGATGTACGCCATGCCGTCGACTTCGCCGCCGTCCATCACTCGAACGACGTGCGGGTGGTTCAAGCGATAGAGAACCTGCGCCTCGCCGCGTGCTCGGTTGAAAAGCTGGTTCCCGCGGTGAATCAAGTTCGGGATGACCTTGATTGCTACCTCTTCTGCGAGGAAGGCGTTGAAGCAATCGTACACGAAGGCGTGCCCGCCTTTGCCGAGCAGACCGCGCACTTCGAACTTGTCGAGGATACGGTCACCGACGTTGAAGGGGCCGGTTTGCGGGCGCTGGTCG
>DATCFJ010000910.1:0-3902 GCA_036509605.1 Polyangiaceae bacterium
CGCTTGCTGTCGAGCTGCAGGAATACGGGGTGCAGCTTGGCGGGATCGACCCCGCGAATGTCCCAGCACGCGTCGAAGTCGTTAGGCGACGCCTTGACTGTAACGAAGCTCCCGTCGACGAAGACGAGCGCGCAACCGGCGCTCTGCAGATCGCGAAGCCCATTTTCCAGACCCGAGATCAGGTAGCGCCGCTGTTCCGTCGACACGCCGAACCTCGTGCTGAATTCCGCCCAGCCGGCGTAGTGAATGCCAGGAGGTAGGTTGCCGTGGGTCTCGAACGCTGGAAGCACGACACAACTATATTGTTGTGTTGGTGATCAGGCAAGAGTGGGCGCGCTAGAAAATCTCTAGTCGCGGTTTGTATGTCTTCAAGTGATTAATATTATTGGAATTTTTATCAGTGGATGGGGTTTCGCCGGACCGGCCATCGGGCTCCACGCAGACGTGCCCTCCGCAAACGCTCGCCCCGCTTACCTCAATGCTGCGCACCCGAGCCACGTCGCTGCCGCTTTGCTTGCACCGCGCTACTCGCACTAACTACGAGCCGACGACTTCAGCCACGAAGCGGCGCAGCTCGCGTTCAAGCTGCCGCTGTTCTCCTCGGGACCGCTTGCGTATTCCGGAAGCACTTGAACAGCTGTTCCGACGCAACCTGAACACCGAAAACACTTGAGCGGTCGTTCCGGAGCACTTGAACGCCGATTCCGGACGACTTGAACGCCGATTCCGGACGACTTGAACGCGTATTCCGTAGCACTTGAACGCTTCGGGCCGCGAGGCCGGAGCGCAGCGATAGGGGCTTGGGTGAGAGCGGGCAATTGCCGATCGAACGCGCCACGAAGCGGTGCGACGGCGGCGAGATGTCGGAACGCCTCACTATGCGCAAGATTCGAGAACTACTTCGACTGAAAGAGTGCGGCCGCAGCCAGCGCGAGATTGCGAGCTCGCTCTGCGTGGCGGTGGGCACGATCTGCGGTCACCTCAAGCGCGCCAAAGAGGTGGGGCTGACGTGGGAGCGCGTGCAGCAGATGACTGACGCCGAAGTCGACGCGGAGCTGTTTCGCGACGGCGGGCGCAACCTCGCAGCAACACGGGCGCCGATCGACTACGCGCACGTGCACAGCGAGCTTCATCGAACGGGCGTGACGCTTCAACTGCTGTGGTCGGAGTATCAGGAAAGCGTCGCGGCGCGCGGCGACGGCAGCAAGCCCTACCAGTACAGTCAATTCTGCGAACTCTATTGCGCTTGGCGTGTACGGTTGAAGCCGTCGATGCGCCGTGTACATCGCGCAGGCGAGAAGGCTTTTATCGACTATTCCGGCAAGAAACCGCGTCTGACAGATCCGCAGACGGGCGAGATCCAGGAGGTCGATCTGTTTGTGATGGTGCTCGGTGCGAGCAACTACACCTACGCGGAGGCAACGCGGTCGCAGTCGCTGCCGGACTTCGTGGGCGCGACGATCCGCGGCTTTGAACACTTTGGAGGCGTGCCCGAAGTGATCGTTCCCGATCAACTTCGAAGTGCCGTGAAGGGCCCGGACCGATACGAGCCGGACATCAATGCCACGTATCTCGAGATGGCACAGCACTACGGCGTGATGGTGATTCCTGCTCGCCCGCGTCGACCGAAGGACAAGGCCAAGGTCGAAACGGCGGTGCTGATCGTGCAGCGCTGGATCCTCGCCAGACTACGGCGGCAGACTTTCTTCAGCCTCCAAGAGTTGAATCAGGCCGTCTGGGAGCATCTCGACGAGCTGAACGCGCGACCATTTCAGAAGCTCGAAGGAAGTCGCGATTCGGCATTTAATAAGCTTGATCGGCCCGTGCTGCGAGCACTGCCAGCAATGCGCTACGAACTCGCAGAGCGGCGCGCGGCCCGCGTCAACATCGACTATCACATCGAACTCGAGCGCCGCTACTACAGCGTGCCATACCAGCTCGTGCACCATCGCGTCGAGGTGCGAGCGACGACGTCGGTTGTGGAAATATTTGCCAACGGCGAGCGCGTCGCCACGCATCAACGAAGCTACGGGCCGCGTGGCACTGCAGTGACCGATCCGGCGCATCGGCCCCAGAACCATCGGGACCAAGTTTGGCCACCGGAGCGACTGATCGGATGGGGCGCCAAGTACGGGCCGTCGGTCGCGCAGGTCATCGAGCAAATGCTCGCTCGTTACGTCAATCCCGAGCAGGGCTATCGCGCGTGCCTTGGACTCATGCGAACGGCGGACCGTTACGGCGGGTCGCGCCTGAACGCCGCGTGCGAACGCGCGCTCAACGTCGGAATGGTCGGAGGGCCAACTAGAAAATACATCGAAGCAATTCTTCAGCGCGGACTCGATCAGCAAACCCCTGACTCCTCGCCGACACGGAGCAGCCATTTGCAGCACGAAAACGTGCGCGGCGGCGACTACTACGACAGACAGGAAAACGTACATTGACCACAATCGAAGAAACACTAACCAAACTGAACGAGATGAAGCTCGTGAGCATGGTGCTCGCGGTGCGAGAACTCATGGAGACGGCGCCTGGCCATCAGCTCTCGTTTGAAGAGAAGCTTGGCATCGTCGTCGACCGCGAGTGGACGGATCGAGACAACCGTCGCCTGGCTCGTCGACTCAAAGACGCGAAGCTCGGCACGCGCGCGTCGCTCGACAACGTGCTTTGCGATCCCGAGCGCGGGCTCGACAAGTCCAGCATCCGACAATTGGCAACCTGCCAGTGGGTCAAGCAGAAGCACAACATCGTGGTCGTCGGGAAGACCGGCGTCGGGAAGAGCTATCTCGGCTCGGCTCTCGCCGATGCCGCGTGTCGCGCCGGTTACCGCTCACTCTTCCTGCGTGTGCCACGTTTGCTCGAGGAGCTGGCTCTGGCTCGAGCCGCCGGCGAGTACTCGTCGCTGCTCGGCAAGCTGTCGCGCATCGACGTGCTCGTGCTCGACGACTTCTTGCTCAACCCGATGAATGATGTCGAACGTCGCGATCTCCTTGAGGTCGTCGAGGACCGCTACGACAAGTCGTCGACCGTAATCACCACTCAAGTGCCGACGAAAACTTGGCACGAAGCCCTCGCCGATCCGACTATCGCCGACGCAATCTGCGACCGCGTCGTGCACAACTCCCACGTGCTAAAGCTCGGCGGTCCGTCGATCCGCAGAAAGAAAGCTCTCCAGCCCGAAGCCCAACCCTCCGCCTGACCCCAGTCACTCGTCGCTGCGCTCCGATCGCGCTCAAGTGCATCGGAATCGCTGCTCAAGTCCTGCCGGACTCAGCGCTCAAGTGGAGCGGAATACGCAGACCGCTCGCGTTCGGCGCGCAGAGCGTCCAGTTCGCGCCGATGCCTACGGTCTTGCCCGTCAAGCTCTTCGCCTCTGGGAGCGAACAACAGCTTGCGCCGCGCTCGCGGCGCGCGCCTCAGTTCTCTCGCGCGCCCCATCGCCTCGCAAGACATTTCGGGTGAAGTCGCGTTGCTGGCGTCCACGCCATTGCTTGGCGCCGGGCCTTGGCGGCGAGTTCCTGAGGCGTTGAGAGAAAGTCGTTCACACCTTCAACGAAGCCCTCTAACTCCCGGATATCGCCCAATCCTAGCTCGTCGGTGATTCGGCGAAAGATCTTGGCGTGTCCCGGGTCTATTGCGTCGGCCATCAAACCGATCAGTCGGGCCGCGGCTAGATCCATGCCTTCCCGCGTGCGGTGTTCAGCGCACATGAACCACTGAGAGTGGCCATCGACTGTGAACGGCGCGATCAACAGAGAAGGCCGATTGCGTCGCGGCTATGTAAGCGTGCTCGGGTCGTCACTCTCGGCGTCGCCATCGCACGGTACGGCACCCAAAACGCTTTGCTTCCCCGGGAAGCGATGAAACGGCCGAGCGCCGCGCAGCCCGGGATCTTACACTCGCAG
>DATCFJ010000911.1:0-6668 GCA_036509605.1 Polyangiaceae bacterium
TCCGTCCAGGTCGAGGCCGTGGGCCGCCGTTTTGCTGCCAATGCTGAGTGCCAGCGCCGCGCTGAGCCCGAGGCCCACGGGGCCCTCGAAGGCGTGTGACAACACCACTCTGGCGCCCATGCGCGCTGCGATGTCAGCCCACGCGCAGCACGCTGAGACGCCCCCGAGCAACGTGGGCTTGAGGACGAGCGCGCTCACGCCGAGCGCCCGGAGCTCCGGAGCTCGGGTTCCGGCGTCGGCCAGTTGCACCAGGGATTCATCGAGCGCGATTGGCACGCCGAGCCCAGCTAAGTGCTCGAGGTCGCTGCGAGCGCACGGTTCCTCGATGTACTCCACGCCATGCTCAGCGAAGCGTGGCAAGCAGGCGCGCGCTTCGGCTGCGCTGAAGCGTTGGTTCGCGTCCAAGCGCAAGCGAACCTCTGGGCCGAGCTGTTGGCGCAGACTGCGGAGCGCGGCGATTTCTCGCTCGATCGCGCCCGGGCGGCCGATCTTCAGCTTGAACGTGCGAATGCCGCGCGCGTAAGCGTGCCTGGCCTGCTCGAGTGCTTGCTCAGGCTCTGCCATCAGTAGCGCGGCAAGCGTACGATGTTGCGGCGTGCCGGTGCCGCCGTCCAGTAACGCCCAGGCTGGCTTTCGCAGGCCTTGCGACCACAGATCGAGCAGAGCGCCCTCCAGCGCGGCACGCGCCGCAGGCACCCCGAGCGGCAGCTGCGCGCTGGCGCGCGCGAGCTCCACTCGCGCCGATTGCTCGGGCTCGAGCCGTATCGGTAGCCGTTCAGGGTCGACAGCGCCCAACGCCGCTAGGCATTGCTCCAAGGTGTCCGGGCTGAAGCCGGGCAAGGGTGAGGCTTCGCCGATGCCGGTGTGATTGTCACCCTTAAGTGTGACAATGCAGGCGGCTCGCGTCGCCCAACCCTGGCGAGCGTTGCCCGCGTCACGGGCCAGCGTGCGCTCGGTGCTGGCCAGCGACAGGGACAGCGTCACCGGGGGCTCGCCGGGCTGAGCTGCGGGAGCCAGGAGCGGGCCGACAGGCCCAGTGCGAACAACACCCCGAACACGAGCAAAAGCTTGGCCGTTGCAGCGAGCAGCGGATTGAGCGCGCGCCCTTCGGTAGCCGCGACAGCCCGCTCGGTCTTGAGCGCGAGCGGCAGAGAAACCAGCGGCAGCAGCGCTTCGGGCCCGGTCACGCGCAGCACGGCCAGCACAGCCGGCACCAAATAACTGATCGCGATCAGACTGCGATACTGCGCGATCGCAAAACCCCGGCCAAAGCGCACTGCGAGCGTACGCTTGCCCGCGTGCAAGTCCGTCTCGCGATCGCGCAGGTTGTTCACGACTAGGATTGCCGTGGCCAGCGCCCCCACCGGGAAAGCGCACCACACGGCCAAGCCCGGTACGCGACCCAACTCGACGAAGACGGTGCCGCACACCGCCACCAATCCAAAAAAAATAAAAACGAATACGTCGCCCAGCCCGTGATACCCGAGCGGATACGGTCCGCCAGTGTAGGCGATCGCCGAAGCGATCGACGCGCAGCCAATCAGCAAGATCACCGGCCCGGCGACGCTGGTCAGATACAAACCGAGGCCGAGCGCGGCCAGGAACACCAGCACCATGCCCCGGCGCATGTTCTTGGCGCTGATCAACCCTGCCTGTACTGCTCGCGTCGGGCCGAGGCGCTCTGCGGTGTCTGCGCCCTTTTCGTAGTCGAACACGTCATTCGCGAAATTCGCGCCGATTTGCAGGAGCAGAGCGCCTAACAACGCGGCCAGCGCCGGCCCCCAGCTGACCGTTCCGCGCGCTAACGCGCAGGCGGTGCCGACCAGCACCGGCACTGCGGCCGCGCTGAGCGTCTTCGGACGACTCGCGAGCAGCCACGCGCCCAGTGAGTCGGGGCGCACGCTGATCGCTTCGGGAGCGGTAGGGGCGGAGGTGCTCATGGCTCAGGGCAAGCGCTTGAACTTCTTGAAGTTGGGTTTGCGCTTCTCGAGGAAGGCCGTCTTTCCCTCCTTGCCCTCTTCGGTCATGTAATAGAGCAGCGTCGCGTTGCCGGCGAGCTCTTGGAGCCCGGCTTGGCCGTCGCAATCGGCGTTGAGCGCTGATTTCAAGCAGCGCAGGGCCAGCGGGCTGTGCTGCAAGATCTCGCGGCACCACTGCACGGTCTCGGTCTCGAGCAGCTCATACGGCACCACGCGATTGACCAAACCCATATCGAGCGCTTGCTGCGCGTCATATTGGCGGCACAAGAACCAAATCTCGCGAGCTTTCTTTTGTCCGACGATGCGCGCCAGGTACGATGAGCCGTAGCCGCCGTCGAAGCTGCCGACCTTGGGTCCGGTTTGCCCGAAACGCGCGTTGTCCGCGGCGATCGTCAGGTCACACACCAGGTGCAGGATGTGACCGCCGCCGATGGCGTAGCCTGCGACCATCGCAATGACGGGTTTGGGCAAGGTGCGGATCTGGCGCTGCAAATCCAGCACGTTCAAGCGTGCGATGCCGTCCTTGCCGACGTAGCCGCCGTGCCCGCGCACTTTCTGGTCGCCACCGGAGCAGAATGCGTCCTTGCCGGCGCCGGTGAGGATGATCACACCGATCTCGCTGTCGTCGCGAGCGTTGGCAAAGGCGCGCTCCATCTCTTGGATGGTCTGCGGCCGGAACGCGTTACGCACCTCGGGGCGATTGATGGTGATCTTCGCGATGCCTTCGCCCGACTTCTCGTAAATGATGTCTTCGAAGCCGTCGCTTTTGGTCCATTCGATGTCGGTCATGTCGGATTTCCTCGTCGGATCACTTCGGTAATGAGCTCGGGTCGTTCGAGCAAGAGGTCGTGGCCCGCGCCGCCTACGATCTCGAGCGTTGCCTGGGGTAGCTGGTGCGCCATGTGCGTGGCGAGCGCGCTGAATTTGGCGTCGTATGCGCCGGCGAGCAACGTGACCGGGACACGGATTTCCGCGAGCCGAGCACCGTAATCCGGCATTTCGCCCAGGCCGGTCAAAGCTAAAGATAGCGCGAGGCCGTGCGCGGTGTGACTCAAGCGCTCGCTTTGCCGTTGCTGGCGGACTGCGTCGGGTAGCTGCTGTTGCGAGTCCCACAGCGGCTGTGCCTGCCAGGCTGCGACGAATGCGGGCACCCCGCGCGAGAGCAGGATGTCGCGCCACGCGGCATCGGAGGCGCGGCGCGCGGCGCGTTCGGCACTCGTGTGCAGACCCGGGTGACCACTGAGCAAGGTCAGGCGAGTGACGCGCGCCGGATGCCGCAGCGCGAGGCCGAGCCCAAGCCGAGCGCCGAGAGAGTAGCCGACCACATGCACGCCGCACTCCGGCGTTAGCAAGGCCAAGCGATCGACCTCGTCTTCGAAACTGGCGACTTGGGTGCCGGCGTCCGAGCCGGAGTGCCCGACCAAAGCCGGAACCACCCTCGGCAACTCCTTGCGAGGCGGCAAGAAATCCCAACTGCGTGGGCTGCCCGTGAAACCATGAAGGGCGAGCACCGGCGTCATGCGCTGGATCCAGCGGGTCGTTCGAGCGCGCTCTGCACGCGTTGCTCGGCTTCGCGCGCGCTCGAGCCCTCGACGACGATGTGCACCACGGTCACGCCGAGCTCGCTCGTCGCGCGCTGCATCGCTTGGCCAATCTCGGCGTCGCGCGTGACGTGCTGGTAGCGATAGCCGAACAGTTGCGCGGCGTGTGACACGTCCACGGCCGGGGGCGTCAGCCAAAAGCGCGAAGTTTCGGCGTGATCTCGCAGCTGACCGAAGATCGGCAGTTGCTCGAAAATGCGCCCGCCGCCGTTGTCGATCACGACAATCGAAAGCGGACCGAGGCTCGCTCGCGCCGCGGCCAAGCCGCCCAGATCATGCATAAAGCTCACGTCGCCGAGCAGCAGCACGGTCGGCTCGAGCGCGCTGCTCGCGGCACCGGCGGCTCCAGAGATCAGGCCGTCGATGCCGTTCGCGCCGCGTTGGGACAACACGCGCAGGGCGCGCCTCGAGCTCGGCACATAGGCGTTCACCTCACGGATCGGCAAGCTGTTGCCGAGCACGAGCAGGCTCGGGCTCGGCACATGATCGAGCACCGTGCGCACGGCTCGGGGCTCGCCCAGCGTCGCCGAAGGGCGAGCCAGCTCCCGTTCGACGAGCCGCCACGCGGCGGCATTCGCCTCGCTCCATGCCTGCCCGAAGCTCTCTCGGGCTTTGGCAGCGCGTAGATCGCTCCGTTCGAGGAGCACGAGCGTGGCCAGCGCTGCGTCTTCGCTGCTGGCGCTGATCAGCTCGGTTGCAAGGCCATGCGGGTCGGGAAAACCGTACGGGGAGACCACGAAGCGGTCTCCCGAGAACCCGCCATTGAGCAGACGCTCGTAAGAGCCCGACGTCGGCGTTTGGCCGAAGCTCAGGATGAGGTCCGGCCGCAACGCTTCTCGAAGGCGTTCTGAGTGCAGCAGCCAATCGAAGCCATCGATCAAGCGTGCGCCAGCTGCTAGCTCGTCGCTAAAGCGCAGTTGACTGGTGGCCTCGCAAAGCAGTGGGAATCCGGTGACTTCCGCCAAGCGAGCCAGCGCGGGCGCGGCCTCGCCCGGATGATGCGGACCGACTACGATCAAGCCGCGAGCAGTTGCAGCGCAGGCTCGCGCGAGGCGCGATGCATCACCCTTGAGGGTTGCTCCTCGGGAGCTCGTCGGTCCACGCAGAAGCAGCTGGTCGACTTGGCTGCGGAGGGCGATGGACGCCGCGTCGTTGGCCTGGACCGGCTCGAGGGGCTTCCGCGCGCGCGCGTTCAGATGCACGGGGCCCGGCTCCGGAAAGCGCGCGACGTGCGCGGCATGCGCGACGCTGCGAACGACGCCCGACAGAGCGCTCGGCGCCGCATCGGGCGTTCCCAGCTCGAAGAACGCGCGCACCGACTCGCCAAATAGCTTGATCTGATCGATGGCCTGCGGTGCTGCTGAATGCTGCAACTCGAACGGGCGGTCCGCCGTTAGGATGAGCAGGGGCAAGCGCGAGAGCGAGGCTTCGATCACCGCGGGGTAATAGTTTGCAGCCGCGGTTCCCGAGGTGCAGATGAGCAGGCTCGGGCGTCCGCTGAGCCGCGCTTGGCCGAGCGCAAAGAAGGCGGCAACGCGCTCGTCAGCCAGCGAATGGCAACGAAACCTGGGTTCGTTGAGCGCTGCCCAAGCAAACGGGGTGGAGCGCGAGCCGGGACTGAGCACTACGTCTTCGACGCCGGCTCGAGCTAGGCTGCCGAGCAAGAGCCGCGACCACTCGCTGAGCAGCGCCGCGCTCACCCGGAAACCCCGAGCGCTCCGAGCAGCGCGGCAAGCTTCCAGCGCGTTTCGGCAAATTCGCTCGGAGCATTCGAATCCTGAACCACGCCCGCACCGGCGTATAGCTCCGCGCGCGCGCCGGAGATCACACCCGAGCGCAATGCCACGACGAAACGGCCGTCGCCTTGCGCATCGAACCAGCCCACGGGTCCCGTATACCAACCGCGCTCGTCCGGCTCGTGCTGCACGATGAAGTCGACTGCGGCGCGTGTCGGCACGCCGCCAACGGCGGGCGTCGGGTGCAGCCGGCCAACGAGCTCGAGCACATGGACCGCCTCGCGCAGTTTGCCTCGGATCGGAGTTCGCAGGTGCAGCACCGTGCGTAGCCGGTGCACTTCGCGCCGCGGAGCCGGCGAAAGCTCGTCGGTCAGTGGACCTAGCAGTCGCAAGATCTCGCTGACCACGAATTCGTGCTCGCGGATGTCCTTGTCGCTCTCGAGCAAATGCTTGGCCGCGGTGGCGTCGTCGGCGCTGATCGAGCCGGCGACGGCCTCGGTGCTGATCTCGAGGCCATGCTTTCGGATCAGTTGCTCGGGCGTGGCGCCCAAGAACGTGCTGGCGGAGGCGCGAAAGGCGAAGCGCGTGCTCTCCGGTGCGTCCTCTCGTAGCCGCGCTTGTACGCTCGCCACGGGCGGCGCGCGATCCAAACGCAAGCTCAAGCGCCGCGCGGCGACGATCTTTTGCGCGCGTCCTTTGGCGATCTCCGCTTGAATTGCCAGGACCAGCTCAGCCCAGTCTTCGGGCGAGCGCTCTTCGCGCCCGAGCTCGCGCGCGGGCTCGAACGGCGCGCTAGCGGTGAACAGAGCGAGCAGCGCGCGCTGCAGCGGCGTCTTGATCTGCTCCCGAAATTCGGCTTCGTTCAGCGCGCTGCCGCGCACGATCAAACGCAGCCAGGCGCCGTCACGATTTTTCAGATAAGTCAGCTTCGGCAGCACGAAGCGCGCATCACCAAACTCGTGCCACAGCGGGCTCTCGGCCTGGCCCGCTTGGAACGCGAACCCGCCGAAAAAGCGCGGCGCCGGCGCGAGCGCATCAGCGCCACTCGAGTCGAGCAAGGGCCAGACTTCGCGGGCTTGGCTTTGGATCGCCAGAAAGCGATCCGGACCCCGCGCGCTGAGCGTGAACGCGGCGCCCAGACCGCATGCTTCGTCTTCGCCCGGGGGCGCCCAAAGCACGGCGTCGCCATCGCTTTCAGCGCCGAGTAGCCGCTCGCTCGGCACCGGCGGCACGGGCCAAGTCAGCGCCACGAACGGCGAGCTGCTGGCGATACGTCCGAGATCCCGAGCCATACGCCCGAGCAACTCGCTCGAGTCGAAGGCGCTCTCTGAGCTACGGCTCGCGCCGCTTCG
>DATCFJ010000912.1:0-2318 GCA_036509605.1 Polyangiaceae bacterium
AGGGGCGACGGGGACGCTTGCTGGCACGCGCCGTGCACTTCCTTGGCGGTATGGAGCTCACTGCCGCACAGCTCGTGTCCGTGCCTGACACTAACCGCCCCGCGCGGATTGTCGTCGCCGAGGACGATTTCGAGATGCGGCGACTGGTTGCCGACTGCTTGCGCAAGGAGGGCTACGAAGTACAGGAGGTCGCCGACGGCGGGGAGCTGCTGCTACGCATCGAAGACAACCTTTTCCTGCGGCCCGCTCCGATCCCGGTCGATCTGTTCGTCACGGACATCCGCATGCCCGTCTATACCGGGCTCGAGATCGTCACCGGTTTGCGTGAAGCAGGGCTGAACATGCCGGTCATCATCATGACGGCGTTCGGCAATCCAGAGACTCGGGAGCGCGCTGAAGCGCTCGGCGCCGCCCTGCTAGATAAGCCCTTCAAGATGGGACAGCTGCGCGCGCTGGTGCGGCGCTTGCTTAAGCAGTCACCTAATTGAGTCAGCACAGGAGAACGCTATGAAGTATCCGATTATCGTTGGTACCGACATGACCGAAGCGTCCGATGACGCTCTAATGCAGGCGGAAGCACGTGCCACGCGAGATGGCGCAGCGCTCACCGTCGTGCACGCCATGTCGCCTCTCGTTTGGGGCGCAGCCAATGAGAACGAGGCGGTCGAGCGCGTTCGACGAATCATTCAAGCGCACGTGACCGCGATAACGGGCCGCCCCGAAGACGAATATGACGTCATTGTCGAACGCGGCTTGGCCCACGCAGTATTGGCTCGACTCGCAATCTCCCAGCATGCGCTGTTGATCGTAGGTAGCCACATGCATCACGGCGTGGGCCACGCCCTGCTGCGAGACGTGACGGAACGGGTCGTCCAGCGGGCTCGCGGTCCGGTGCTGGTCACGCGCCCGAGCTCGGCTTCGGATCGTATCCTCGTCGCGGTCGAGCGACCCTTCAACTCGTGCCCGGCACTCGACGTCGCTATTCACGAGGCGCGCGCCTCCGGCTCGAAGCTGGCGGTCCTCCACTGCATTCACATGGGCTTCATCCAGACCATCGCGACAGACCTGCTCAACGGCGGTGCCTATGCGGACCACCCACTGGGAGTGGGCTCACTCGTCAACGAAGCTCGCCAGGCACTCAGGGCCGAGCTTTTGCGGCGAGCCGTCGATGCGGACCTCTATGTCATCGAGGGAGAGCCAGCGCGTCTGATCTCAGACGTTGCCGAGCGCCAGAACGCCGAGCTGCTGATCGTGGGCACCGCGCATCGCCCAGGTCCGACGCCGCCGGTGACCACTGGAGTGCTCAGGCATGCGCCGTGCTCAGTTCTCATCGTCGACGACGATTCTCACGTTCTTACGGCCGCGGTGCCTATGCAGCTCGTCTCCAATTGATCGTTCTGCAGGACACCTATCAAGGAGTTTATCTCATGACCTATTCTATCTCCCGCAGCCTTCGGATATCGCTGCTCGGGTTGTGTTTCACCGCCGCCTGCTCGTCCACGCCGGCGCCGAAGTCGGCTCGTGACGCTTCGCCAGCTGCCCCGGTGGCCAAGGCCGAGCCTCCTGCGCAAGCGCGGAGCTCAGATACCTCCGCCAACGTGGCTATCGACGACGCGATTCTGCGCGCCTGCAACATTCGCAGTGATGAGGCTTACTTTCCATTCGACTCGTCCAAGTTGGAGAGCACCGATGTGAGTCCTCTGAGCGCGGTCGCTAAATGCTTCACGGGCGGCGCACTCAAGGGCCACTCGCTCAAGCTGGTCGGACGCGCCGACCCACGAGGCGACGACGAATACAACATGGTGTTAGGCCAATCCCGCGCCGATCGCGTAGGCGACGCGCTATATCGAGACGGCCTCGGACGCGGTCAAATGACCTCGACCTCGCGGGGCGATTTGGATGCCAAAGGTCATGACGAATCTGGTTGGACGAAGGACCGCAGGGTGGACGTACTACTCGGCTCCTGATGCGGCCGCGGCAGCTTGCGTCCACGAACGGGAGCCACAAGTAGGCGGTTAGCGCCCTGTGACGATCGTTCGCGCGGAGGGCTCGAGAGAGCAGCTCGCTGGCCCATTCGATACGCTCGGTTCGGGGCGCGCCGTAGGCTTCCAAATCAGGCCCTTCGCGATTCAGTATATCAAAGGCCGTGATCTCTAGCATCGGAGCTTCAAAGCCCCACACCGCGCCTGCAGCCGGAGAGTTGTGCAGCTGAGCCGGCGTCGCTGGCGCCGGCTCAGACTGTCACGCAGGTTTCGGTGCGCGGTCCTTGGACCGAACCACGAGCACCGAACAGCGCGCCCTTCGCACGACTGCCTCAG
>DATCFJ010000913.1:0-9851 GCA_036509605.1 Polyangiaceae bacterium
GTCCCAGCGGCTTCGGTCGAACTCAGCGCCGTCGCCGAAGGTGAGCCGCATCAGCTTCGGATCTGCGGAGCGCCCTCGCATGCCCGAGAGCCGACCGCGGAAGAAGGAAATCCCCGCGCTGAGCGGCGCATTGGGCGTCAAGAACAGCAGCCCCGCTCGCGACTGACTGTCGGAGTGATACGGGATAGCGTCGGTCGCTAAGCAATACTGAAATCGCCCGTTGGCGTCGTTGTCGTCCCAATTGGTCAGCCGACGACGCAGGATGCTCTCGAATGCTTGCCGATACGGCGCGACATGTAGAAATTGCTGCTGCGTTCGGAAGCCGGCCGAATGCATCTTTACAAACGGTTGCGCCAAGGCAAGCTCGCGGACTGCCGTCGGATCAGCCAGGAAATCGTCGACGACGACGATGTCAGGGGTTTGCACGATTTGCTCCGCTAGCCTTTGGACCACGAGAAATTGCCGAGTGAAATCGAGATACTCGCAGACACTGAGCGCACATGATGCCACCAGCCGAGCGGAACGAACAGAGCGTCGCTGGGGTCGAGGGTCACGGTGTGGACGGGCACGTTGGCGAACAGCGGCCAAGGGTCGAGCTCCGAAAGCTCCGGGTCGACTCGGCTGTAGCCTCCGTGGTCGTTGTACAAGCGCGCTGAATATTCCGGGGAAATCAGCTTGATTCGCTTCGAGCCGTAAACCTGCACCAGCAGCACACTCTGTTGATCGTGGTGCAATGGCGTGATCGATCCGGCCGGCCCCATCCACAAGCTCACCGCGCTGGAGCGGCGGTCGGCGTCGAAGAACGGCGGTCGTAGGGGGAGGTCGTCCCACAGCTCCTGCAGCTCCGGATGTCTGAGCGCTTGGCTCTGCGCTACGAGATATACGCTCGCGTTCGCCTCGCGCGTCATGAGCTCGGCCAACAACCGAAACGGAAGGGTCTGCCAGCGTTGATACGGAAGTCGGGCTTCGGCGTGCGGCACTTCGCCAAGGCAGGCCACGTTGACCTCGACCGCGCCGAAACGCGCAGCGAAGGCCTGCGGCGACCACTTGCTCAGCGCGGGCCAGTTCGCCGCAAAGCTCGGTAGGAGAACCGGGACGGAGGTCGCGTAGTAACGCTCGAAAAGCTCGTGTGCCTCGATGTTCACGACACGCGCGATATCGCCTTGGTCATGGCGGTTGGAGTGTGCGGACAAAAAGCCTCCGAGATAGGGGTAGGGCAGGTTTATTGCGTGGCGCCCCTCAAAAGAACGCCACCGCGCGCAGCTCGATGCTGCGCCGCGGGCGCGCTTGCGCCGGGGCAGTCGGGTCGACGAAGGCGCTGTGCGCCACCCAGCGAGCCCGACCATCAATCCTGGAATCGTAGACCTTGAACATGAGGACCTCGCTCGTGCGCATGCGCGGAAACCAATACCAGCGGTGGTCTGGATGATAAGTGACGGCGTAGCTTTCCCCAACCCAGTTTGGATAGCGGCGCTCCGCAATAACCAGGTCGAGCGGTCGAACCGAGCGCGCGTCCGCCAAGGCCAAGGGAAACGACTCCACCGCGTAGTCGGTCGGGCGCCAAACCTGGACGATGGTGCGCCGCCGGAGCAGCAGGGACTCGGCCTCCGCGGGCAGCAGATCGCGGACGGGCTGCGCCGAAGACCTGTCGGTGAAGTCGTTGTGCACCTGCAGAACCGGCTCACGCAGCCCGCGGGCGGCATCGCTCGCCGACGTACGGCGGGTGGGATCGAAGAGCAAAACGCGCTCGGCGCCGGTCTCCGCTCTGATCAGCGACTCCACCTCCGAAAAATAGACGGCTCGAAGCTGTTCATCGTCCGCGAAGTCGCTGACTTTCGTGTCGTGGCTCAGGAGGCGAAAGCCGAAGCTGTCGAGGCGCGGCAGATCCCCAAGCAAACGCCCGTTGTGGATCTGCATTCGGCGCGGATCCACGTCACTGTCGACGAGCACCTCAGGCGCGCCAGGCCCGGCACTGTGGCTCGTGGGCGTCGCCCCGACATAGAGCAGGTAGTTGAGCGTGGCAGTTACGGTGTCGTCGTTCAGCCCCGAGTCCTCACCATGAGTCATGGCTCTGGGGTGTTCTAGTCTCGTGTCGCAAAAGTCGCAAGGGGTGCGGCTCCCATGCGACGAAAGATTGCCCGTCATTTGATGGGCTTGAGGGCGGGTTTGGATCTGTGGAACGAGCGTCGATTCGCTTGGCGTCAGCCGCTGGTGGCTGCGGCCGACGTCGAGCTCGACGAGGACACGGCGGCTTTCACGCTCAGGGACACATCGACGTTCGACTTGATGTTCGCGATGCCGTCTATCGCGCCCTCGAACGGCGTGAGCAGACATTGTCCGATGTGTGCACTAGCCGTCACACGGGAGGCTGCCACCGATTTGCCGGCAGCAATCGCGCCCTCGACTGTCGACTTCGCGTTGCTTAGAACATCGGGAATTCTCTCGAGCATCCCCATCGCCACCTTCAAGATTCGCGGCAGGTTCGTCTCCAGGGCAGCAGCCAACTTGGCGGCGGCCTCGAGGTCCTTCGTGCCGCTGATCTTGACGGCGACCAAGGCCGGCGTGCAGCTGAGGTTCGCGTTTGCCTTGGCGTCACAGCTTGCCTTGCACTCGGCCGAGACTTTTGGAGGCACCACCTTTCCCGAGCAGACGGGCGCTTTGAGATCCACGGAGCACTTACCGCGGCAGGTGCCGTCGCACTTGGCGCCGCCGTTCATCTCGCAGCTGCCACTGCACTGGCCCGCGCAGCTCCCGCTCGCTCCGGTGCCGCATTTACCCTGGCACGTGCCGGCGCAGCTCGCCTTGCTCGTTTTCTTATTATCACAGGTGCCCTCGCAGGTACCGCTGCATTTCCCGGAGAAATCCGCGTCGCACGAGCCATTGCACGTGCCCGGGCAGGCTGCCGCGCCCGTCAACGTGCAGGTGCCGATACAGTCCCCATCACACGTTCCCGAGAGCTCGCCGCCCTCGCAAGTCGCGTCTACTTTGGCCCCCTTCAGGCTCGCGTCGCATTTGCTTGCGCAATCCGAGACCACTCCGAGCGACACCGAGCACACCGGGGGCTTGATCTCGAGTTCGATGGCTACCTTCGCGCCGAGCTTTGCCTTGGCGTCCTCCAAGGCTTTCAGGGCAGCCGCGCAGGCCTCTTTCCCGGTCTTGAAGGCGGTGCTGTTGCCCAAATCCTTGGCGAGCCCGCCGCAACCCGCGACCAAGTCCGCGTCGACATCGGCGGCGATATCCTTGAGCGCGCCAGCGGCGATGACGCCCGCCTTGACTTGAGCCGCCATGTTGGGCTCGAACGTGAATTCGTCGCCGAAGTTGACCTTGGCGATGGCGTCGGTCGTGGATAGATCAGGACAGCCTTTCGCGATCTTTACGCCGTCGGTCGCTGAGCCGATCATCGTCCCTAGCATCGAGCAACTCGCGATCAGTGGAACCAAGATGACGGTCGAGGTAACGCGGCGAACCCTCGAAAAATTCATGTGAACGGCCCTTTTCAGTGTGAAGACGCTGGGCGGAGGGCTCCCTTCACGCTCTGTGGAGCGTGCGGACGGCCCGCCGTGGGAAAGGCGCTCACGGCAGCAAGCCGCTTTGCACCACCTTCAATGATACGTGGCGTGAGCCAAGTTCCCCTTGAACGCCGTTGCCCAAAAGTGCGCGCGTACGTGAAATCAGACCACTCGTGATCGAGTAATATTAGGGAATGTGCTCGAACGTGAACAGCGCGCGTGAGACTCCGGTGTCGTCGGGCTGCGCGTCGAGGGCCCGTCCGAAATTTCGCGTCCCGCCGGTCCCGTGTTGGGGCACTGAGCCTGTGTCGGAGGCCGCGCGTGCGTTCGCGGGGGCGGGCACCGCGCCGCTTGGTTTTCTCGGCGCTCCGCCGTCAGCCTCCGTTGCCCAGCGCCCGCTTGCTCGGAGCTCCTCGACCAATGCGCGCACGCCGGAGTCGCCAGCGGCGAACGCTTGTTCGGTGACAATGAAGGCCAGCCGTTCGGTACCGACGTTATTGTCGAGCTTGAAGTACACGTTGGTGTTTGACGGCATGCGATAATCGATATTAGGTAGCAACTTCTCGGGCTCCCCAGCTACCGGATAGAGAATCGTCGCTTCGTCGCTGGCGGAAATCTGGATGAGATAGACGTACGCGGGGCGCCCGACGGTCACGTGCAACTCGATCTCTTCCCCGGTATGCAGTTGCGCGCCGCTGCCCACCAGCGCCACCTGCCCGTCGCGCGTTCGCGCGAGAATGTACAACGACCCCAGCGTCTCCGCCCAGTTCGGCGGAGCGACCTGAGGATGAGCATCCGTGCGATACAGGCCACGGTTCTCGAGCTCCTGATCGGCCTGCGCTTGCAAGGGATTCGGCGCGCGCGCAGGTAGGCGGGGTTGGATCGGCGCCGCTGCCGGCGCGGTGCACGAGGCCCCGCCGGTCGCGAGCAACGACACGAGCAGCAGCCAGTTAAACCAGTTCTTCATGGGAGATCCTTTACGCAGCGAAAGCCGAGATTGTCCATGACATCGACCACGTTGAAGCGGCTTCTGAGCGCCGAGTGCAACCAGACCTTACGGTCGAGAAAGCTCCCGCCGCGAGCGATAGCGCAGCCCGTGGTCGCACAGCGCTGCCGATCAGCGCTGAACGCTGAGCTGAAGCGCGACGCGGTCCACTCGAGCACGTTGCCGCCCAGATCGCACACACCGAGGGGCGAGCGATCGAACGGCGACGATGCGACGTTCACGGGTGCCGTGCGCTGCGCAGGGCACCCGTGAACGTCTCCGGCGAATGCCATGCCGCGGCAGTCGGGTACCGCGTTCCCCCAAGGATAGTCTCGCTCTTCACTGCCGCGCGCTGCAAGCTCCCACTCGAGCTCCGTGGGCAAGCGCTCGCCCTGCGCGCGGCAGTAAGAATCTGCTGCACGCCAAGTGAGGTAGTTGGCCGCCCGGAGCTCGCGACCCGGCACTGCGATGATGCGCTGCCCGGCGCGCTCGATTCCATAAGGAGAGACTTCATTCGCTTCGGCGGCCACCACCGCAAGCGCGCGACCATTGGCGTCGCGCAGGAGAACGCCCCCAGAATCCCTGGGATAGGGTTTCAAGTTAGTCATAGAGTCCAAAAATCCAGCAAATTTTTGGTTCGATGCTTCGCGCGTGTCGATCTCGAACCCCCTCACTGACTGTGGCGAGGAGGCGACTGCGCTGCGTCCAAAAACCGAGCTTTCGAAGTCGCTGCCGCAGTCCTCGCTTGGGATGCGCAGACACTCCTGATACAGCGCCCGCGCTGTCTCTCCATCAATCCCGAAGCGCACATTTGCGCCGGGGATTGCGATTCTGTCTGGAGGCGATTGCTCGGTCTGCGGCGGCTGCACGCTGCCCGAGGGCGGGAGCGACGCTGGCTGCGCGCTGAGCGACGGTGCGAGCGGCGTTGGCGAACGCTCGTCGCTGTGGCGAGTGAGCCTCCACAGCCCGAGCGCGCCGATCAACGCGATGAATGTGGCGAAGCCGATCACCCGACGTTGAAGCGCGGGGGCGCTCACGCCTGCGCTCGCCCACTTTGGCATACCGGTTGGCGCGGCGAGGATCGGTGCGCGAGCGCCATTGTGTGGAGCGGGCGCGGACGCAGCCTCGGCGCCGGCCGACGAGGAGAGGCTGCCCGGTGCTTGCTTGTCGAGGAAGTCGAAGCGATCCCCACCCACGCCGAGGTGACGGATGGACTGCCGATTGCCGACCTGAGCCTTGAGCGCCGCGGCCAATTCATCGAGGGAAGAGGGCGGACTCGGCGAGCCCAGGACATCCACGAACGCTTGGCTGAACACGCCATCGTAAGCGGGGCCCTCGGCGCTTGCCGCGAGAAGATAGCAATCCGCGCGCTCCAGAGCATGGCTGAGCAGCGTTCGGCCTGCGGCTCGGCTGGCATAGCAGCAATCCAAGATCAGCAGCATCTTGCCCGGGTGTGCGTCGCGAGCGAGCACCAACGCGGCCAAGTCAGAGGCCCGGATCCCTTCAGCCACGGCCTCGGCGCGGAAACCACGTGTGCAAAGGTAGTGGCTACTGACGTCGACATGGCCATGACCCGAATAGTAAAAAACCACACGGTCCTGCGGACCAAGCGCGGCTTTCACGACCCAGCGGTTCAACGCGGCCCGCAGCTCGTCAGCGCTGGGATCAGCGAGCAACGTGACGCGCTCGTACGATAGTACATGCTCGAACACGTCGCCGATGCGACGCACGTCAATCGGAACCTGCGGCAGCGCTTTGAACATTCCCCCCGCGTTCTCGACGCCGATGCCGAGAAAGAAGCGACGGCCGGGCTGACTCGTCATCCGTCAGAGCGCTTCGGCAATGGCGTTGCCGATCTCGATGTGCTCGAAATAGGCCGTGAGCTCGTGTGTGCCCGGGCCGTCGAGCGTAGTGCCATGCTCCACGCGCACGTCACGCACACCATCGAATAGATGCCCAAGGCCTTCAATGGGCACACACCAGACATCTGCATTTGCATAAAAATTGGTCCAGCGGTCCACTTGGGGCCAGGGCAAGACCGTCGCTAAGTGACCGCCAAAAAGCCGCGTTGAGCGCTGACGCAACGGTTCCAAGATCAGATCGGGAGTCGCCAGCGGCGAACCAATCGTGATGAACGAGCTCGCCCGGTGTGGCCTCGCACAAAGCGCCTCGTAAGCCACGACGCTGCCGAGCGAATGACCGATGACCAATCGGGTATCTTCCCCGAGTGCTGCGAGCACGCGGGACTGAACTTGAAAAAAAGCGCCGTCGCGCGCGTTGGGGTCTGGGTGATACACCGGACCGTTGTGCATGTAGATGGCCGTCTGACTCACCAAACGGTCGAGGAACGCGGCCAAAGCGTTGCTCGGGCGCCCATCCTTACCAAACGACGACAGCTTGTCGGCAACGCGCACGCAGCCTCGGCAAAAATCGAAATAGGCATCCCGCGTGGCGCTGACGAGCCCCTTGGCGGCCGCTGCCTCCTTCGCCGCTGCCGCCTCTGCAGCGAAGTCCGGCCACTTGAAGAGGTCGGCCCAGTACGCGACCTTGATGTCCGAGCGCGTGGGCAGCAAACTCCGATGCTCGCGGCCCCAATCCGTGCCCCCAACCAGCTTCACTAGCGCGTCGGCCCAGAGCCGCTCGAGCGGCTCGCGCTTGTGCGACTGCATGTTCATCCCGTGCACGATCACTATCTTCGCCATTGTTGAATCCCTCGCGAATCCCGACGCACGACCAGCATTTTCTGTATCCTATCGGAAAATGCCGCTCGTTTCTGCATCGTTTCGATGATTGCGGGCTCTGCTCAGCCGACGTCTTGAATAGAGGGCCGCGAGCGCAAGTGAGACGAGCGCGGCGTTGAGGTTTCGGCTCGCATCGCCGATCACCGAGCACCCGCAGCCGAGCCGACCAGTAGACGAGTGGACAGGGGGCGGACTGGGAGCTACGGAATGCGAAGTGAGCTTGGCGGCAAGCGGAGCACCATCTCCGTACTCCACGAAGCTTGCCCAGTGCCAGGGATCTGCGTACTTCGCGCTGTGGCTCATCGTGAGTTGCACGTTGCGCAGCGCTTCGGCCCGCCCCTCACCACGCGCGAGCCCCGCATAATAGGCCGTCATCAGATCTCGCGTCCCCTCGTCGTCGACGACCCACAGACTCATCACCAGCGAAGCGGCGCCGGCCATTGTGAACGCGCGTCGCAAGCCGAGCACGCCCTCGCCATTTTTGATCTCGCCCACGCCGGTGTCACACGCACTCAACACCACCAACTTCGTGCCCCACAGATCGAGCGACGAGGCTTCGAGCGCGGTCAGAATTCCTTCCCCGCCAGCCAGATTGGCGCCCGCCAAAGCGAGGCCCGAGCGTAGCAAGGGGTTCGAAGGCGCGGCCTCTTTCGCGCCCACGCGAAAGAAATCACGCGCCGGCCCGCTCGGCGTCTCGACGTCGTCGAGAAAGAAGCCATGCGTCGCGATGTGCAGGACCGCTGGCGCCTTCACTTGCAGCAACGCGCTCTTGCTGGCCGCTGCCTGTAACCAAAGGTCGCTGCTGCCGAGGGACTCGGCCACCGCGCGCCCTTCCCGCTCCGTGAATTGCAACGGCCTGGCGTGTAGCCCGTACGCCCCCGAGGAAGTGTCTGTGCCGCCGAACGCGGGATTGGCGATCACGAGCGCCGGGCTCCGGGGCTCGAGGCCCTTCGGTCGCAGCAGATCGCGACCTGACGATAGGTAGCTGATGTGCCAGTCATCAATCAGGTAGCGGCCCTGCTCATCCACCATCGCGGCAAACGGGACCACGTCCAGCGCGCCATCCGGAGAGATCAGCAGCTGCCTCACATTGCCCACGAGCTGCCGAATCGGTCGCATCACCAGCTCATCGAGCGCCCGGCCGGTGCGTTTTGCGTCCGAGCCGGGATGCGACAGCGCTTCTCGAAACGATGACGCCACGTCGTCGATCACCTTCGCTTCACCCAGGTCCGCATCTTTCAGAGAACCATCTTGCCGCAGGACGTAGGCCGCGTAACGAGGTGAGCCCCACATCTGTCCGACGTTCGGCGCGTGCGGCAGGATAGGCCGGTAGCTCATGATTTCGACCAACGCGGCGTCCGAGGGGATTGCGGATGCGACCCCCTCCAACGTGATCGGCTGTGCAACGGCCTGGAACGGAGCGCTGCGCGACGCGATCTGGGCTTCGAGCGCGTCCGCCTCCTCCCGAAGCGATTCATCGTTCCCTCCGGGCTCGTGTGCCGCATCCCCGTCGGAGCTTGCGATCGCGCGGCGGGCGATGGTCGAGCGCAGGCTTCGAAGTCGATCGAACAGGGCGGCGTCCGACGCGCTCAGGTGCTCGCGCAGCACACGCGTTGTATTGCTCACGGTATCGAGTAGGCGCCCTTTGCGTCTCAGTACCGCGAGCATGGCTAGGTGCATCGCGGCCGGCACTGCTCGGTAGGCGCTCATGTGCAGCGCGATCGCCGAATTGCCGCCCATGTTGGCGTCGGCGAGCAGCAGCCGCCGCTGCTCCTCGGAGCCCATCGTCAGAGTCCTGGTCAATTGCCGCTCTTGAATGTCGAGGCCCGCCCCCATCATCCGAAAGGCTCCCGCCGCATCCGCTCTTGCCCACTGCACGAGCGCCTTGCCAAATAGCACTTCGGCGAGAGCAGGATTGTCCTTGCCGCCAGAGCGCTCGAGCGAGGTCACGGCACGCTGGAGCATCTGCTCTGCTCCGTCGAAGTCCTTCTTGATGGTGAGCAGTTGGGCAAGACCAACCTCGAAGGCCACTGTCTCGGCGTTGTCCGGTCCGGCGACGCTCGCGACTGCAATGGCTTGACGTGTCAGGTCTTCCGCAGCCGCGAAATCGCGCCTGGCTAGACGTAGCGAAGCGAGCCCGCCGAGGGCGTGGCCGATGGCCAACTTGGCGCTGACCGAAGAGAAGGGTTTCAATTGCTCGATCACGGCTTGGTATGCCGCCTCGGCTCCGACCCAGTCGTTCGTCAGGCTTCGCAACCCAGCAAGGGCCAGCAGCGCCTGCGCGGCCGCCTGCGCATCCGAATTCTTGTCGGCGATGGCGAGCGCTTGCTCTAGTTGCACGCGCGCGTGTTCGTTGTCGCCCACACCGACGTAGATTTGGCCGAGAGTCAAATGGGCAAGCCCGGCATTCGGTTGCTCGGGACCCGAGCCCTGCCAAGCGCGCAACACCTCTTCGGCATAGGGTACCGCCTGCTCGTACTTTCCCTGTTCGGAATAGAGGGAGGCCAGGCCGTTCAGCGCGGCGATCTCATTGGCTCGTCCCCGGTCCCCGGCCTTGCGGGAGATGTCGACGGCCTCACGGAAGCACTGCTCGGCGCTCGCATAGTCCCCCTCTTC
>DATCFJ010000914.1:0-2464 GCA_036509605.1 Polyangiaceae bacterium
TGCGTCCGCGAAGCTGCGGCTTCCTCCGGCTTCTCCGACGAAGCCCACCTGAACCGCTCCTTCCGCGATTGGTTCGGTGTCTCCCCGGGCACTTGGCGCCGCGCGGCTGCCCCGTACTCGCTAATCTCGTTGCCGCGGCCGTAAGCCGTCGTTTGTGGCTGGGCGCGACAACCGCTTCGCGCCCGGCAGCCAAGCGTCTATAACCCAGCGGACGTGAGGGCATGAGGTGAGACGCGGCTTCTGCGCGAGCTGTGTGCTCGCAGTACTCGGCTCCGTGCGCGTGGCCCTCGCGCAATCCGTTTCGATTGACGAGGCCGCAGCGGCATCGAGCAATCAGGCACCCGTACCGGCGAAAGCGAGGCCCGCTGCGAGCCCCGCGCCGAAGGCGGCCGAACCAGTGACTCCGCCGCACGCGGTGTCGACGCCGGTCGAGTATCCCGCACAAGGACAGGGCGAGCAGGAAGTCGTCCTAGAGCTCACGATCTCGACTCAGGGCACAGTGACGGCGGCCAGCGTCGTCTCTGGTGCGGCACCCTTTTCGGACAGCGCACTCGCCGCAACCAAGACCTGGCTGTTCGAGCCTGCTCAGCGCGGCGCACAAAACATCGCCGCGAAGATCCGCTTCGCCGTGCACTTCGTGCCCCCATCCGCGTCTCCCGAGACGGCTGCGGCTCCGCCCGTGAAGGGCACTGCGAGCGACGCCGCTGCCCCCCCGAAGATGCAAGAGATCTTGGTCGTCGGTCAGCGTGAGCCGATTCGGCAGACACTCGGCCACGCCGAAGTGCACGACATGCCGGGCGCGTTTGGTGACCCCTATCGCGCGATTGAGGCTTTGCCGGGCGTGGTGCCGATCGCCAGCGGCCTACCCTATTTCTATGTGCGCGGCGCGCCGCCGGGCAACGTCGGTTACTTCTTCGACGGCATCCCGGTGCCGTATTTGTATCACTTCGCGGCCGGCCCCGGCGTGCTCTCGCCCGCGTTCGTTGATCACGTCGACCTGTACCCAGGTGCCTATCCGGCGCGCTACGGACGCTTCGCGGGCGCGATCGTAGCCGGAGAAATGGCGCCGCCGAGGTACCGCCTGCACGGTGAAGCGACGATTCGCTTGATCGACAGCGGCGCCACGATCGAAGCGCCGTTTGCCGGCGGTCGCGGGTCGGTGATGGTCGGCGGTCGCTTCTCGTACACCGCAGCAGTGTTGTCGTTGCTCGTGCCCGACGTATCGCTCAGCTATTGGGACTACCAAGGCCGCGCTCGCTACGAGCTCGACGCCGACAACAGCGTAGAAATCTTGTCCTTCGGGGCTGGCGATTTTTTGTCGGACATCGAAACGCAGTCCGTCGAGCTGTCGTCGAACGATCCCAACCTACCGCCCAGCTATACGACCAGCCGTCGTGAAAATACGATCGTCGACGTCGGCTTTCACCGCCTAGACTTACGCTGGGATCACCGCATTCAGGGCGGCAATTGGCGTAACGCGCTAATGCTGGGCTTGGACCGCACTGGCGGCGACAACGGCAACGTCGAAGTGACCAATCACATGATTGGCGTGCGCACCGAGTACCATCAAGCGCTGGATCGAGCGTTGACTCTACGTGCCGGCGCGGACGCGCTCTTCGAGTCGCTCGCGCAGAAGCTGCAGAATCAGAACACCGGTCAGGTGAACGGTGGTGCCTCGTTCAGCGACAGCTCGACCAACAACGATGCGGACTTCGGCTTCAACCAGTCGCGCCGCGATTTTACCGCTGGCGCATGGCTCGACGCCGTCTTCGCCGTTGCGCCGAAAATCGAAGTCACGCCAGGCTTACGCGCCGACCTGTTTGTCTCCGGCGGTCGCGTCGCGCTGGCGGTCGATCCTCGTATCAGCGCTCGCTATGCGTTGACCAAGAAGCTCGTCGTGACGCACGGCCTGGCGCTGGTGCATCAAGCACCGAGCTTCGTCGTGCCGGTTCCTGGCTTCAAGCCGTCCTTGGCCGGCGGCCTGCAGAGCGCGGTGCAGTACAGCGCGGGCCTGTCTTACGCCCTGCCGCAGGGCTTCGAGTCTTCCTTCTCGCTATTCCAGAACGACTTCTTCAACATGACGGACCTGATCAGCGTGATACAGTTGGAGAACGCCGCCAATCAGAGCGCCACTGACATTCGCGCGACCGGCCACGCCTACGGTGCCGAGCTGATGATTCGGCGCAGCTTGGCGCGCAACGTGGGTGGCTTCGTGTCGTACACGCTGTCGCGTTCCGTGCGCAGCACAGGCAAGCTGGAGGGGCCTGCGACGACCGATCGCACGCACGTGCTCAACGTCGCGCTGTCCGGTAACCTTGGCCACAATTGGCGCCTGGGCGGACGCTGGCTATTTTACAGCGGGATCCCGGCGAACGTGGTGGACATTCGCGCGGCGCAAGCGCCGCCTCGTACGCCGCCGTTTTGGCGGCTCGACGTGAAGCTACAGAAGCGCTGGTACATCAAG
>DATCFJ010000915.1:0-5120 GCA_036509605.1 Polyangiaceae bacterium
CCAAGAATCTCGCGCATCCCGAGCGCCTCGCAGACGTACAGCGTCGTCTCGACGCGGTTCACGCGGCGAACGATGCCGTGGCGCACTACGACGATCTGATCCGCACCGCGGCTGGACGACGCGACGGCTCCGGCCTCGGTCTGGCGCGTATCCCCGCCGAAAGCGAGCTCAAGCTCGACTACGCGATCGAACGGGATTGTTTGATTCTGACGGCCGAAGGCATGGCTACCGAGAAGGAGCAGCCGTGAGTGAGCTCGCGCTCGGCGCGCTCACTGGTGACAGCTTTCAGGCTGCGCCGGCGCTCGACGGCTCGCGGCTCACGCTACGTTTCTCAGGCAGCGGCGACATGAACGCGATTAGCCCGCTGTCGCTGTATCTGAAACAAGTACACGAAGAGGCGCTACGGTTGTCGGTCAGCGAAGTGAGCTGCGATCTGCAGCAGCTCGTGTTCATGAACTCGAGCTGCTTCAAATCCTTCGTGGTTTGGATCGATACCGTCAAGAACGCAGAGCCCGGCTATAAGATTCGATTTTTGACCGATCCGAATTTGCACTGGCAACGCCGCAGCCTGGAAGCGCTGCGGCGTCTGGCCGCCAATGTGGTCACGATCGAGACCGCAACCGCGCCATGAAACACCCGCGTTAGCGCTTCCTGAGCACGACTTGGCCCATGCCAAGCGCTACTGGCGAGGCTGCCACCGAACCCGACGCGACTAGCTGAAGCTCTTCGGCCAACTCGGAGATTTGCTCAGCGCCGTAGTTGTCGCGCGCGAACGCGTCGCTCGACCAGGTCTGCAGATTGAGCAGATGCAGTCGCGCCATATCCTGCGCGGGCAGCGCGGATTCGCTGATGTCCGCACTTTCGACGAGCCAGTCCGGCGAAGCGCACAGCACCTCGAGCTCGCGCCCGATGTACATGCGCTGCCCGTAGTGCGCCTGCATGCGCTCGACGAGCGCGTAATAACGCGGGAACGCCGGATGCTCGCCGGTCATGGACGCCGTCTCCTCCAGCACCAAGTGGGCGCCGGGCGCTGCCGCGCTGGCCCAGGCGCGCACCACCTGCGCGGGCTCGCGTAAGTGCGTCAGTAGGAAGCGCGAATACAGGAAATTGGCGGGTGGCAGCGAAAACGGCGCGTTCGAAACGTCGCAACGCAGGAACGAAAGGCGTGCAGCGCGGCGTTCGCGCGTCGCCTGGTCGAGCAAGCGCGGCGATTGGTCGAGCCCGATCACTGCCTTTGCGGCGACGTGCTGCGCGACCAACTCCGTGGTGTAGCCCGGGCCGCAGCCCAGATCGAGCGCGAGCTCCCCGCCCGGATCTGCCAGCCGCGCGAGTAATCGTGCGGACCCAGGCTCGAAGACGTTGGCCAAGAGCCGCAGGCGCGCCGCGGCCAACTCAGAATCGCCGAATGTGTAGTGCTCTTTTACGACCATGCGTTCTCGGCGACACACGCCGAACGCCTGATCTACGAGAACGGGCGCCCGCGCGGGACGCCCCTCCTCTCTGTGATGATCAGTGAGCGGACGCCCGAAAACGCACGAGGCGCCAACCAAAGTTGCCACGGAAGGCCGTGTTTTCAGACGAATCGCTCATCGCTGGGCGGAGTTTGACTGGGCTTTCGCCGCACGTCAACGGCCAGCTAGAGCTGGATCAACATGCTGCCCCAGTGGAAGCCCGCGCCCAGCGCGGCCACGCAGATCAGCTGCCCGGGCTTGAGGCGCCCGTCGCGGCGCATCTCGTCCAGCAAGATTGGGATCGTGGCGGCAGACGTGTTGCCGAAGCGCTCGATGTTGCTCGGCATCTTTTCGAGCGGCACGTTGAGCCGCGAAGCGATGGCTTCGTTGATGCGCGCGTTCGCTTGGTGCGCCACGAACCAGTCGACCTGCTCGATCGAGACACCGGCCTTTTGACAGACCGCTTGAATCGACTTCGGCAGCTTGGTGACGGCGTGTTTGAAAACTTCGCGGCCGTCCATGTGGATGAGCGTGGCGTCGCCGTCGAGCGCCGCCGCCGAAAAGTACGGGCGCGTGCGAAAACCCGCAGGAATGCACAACTGCGAGGCGAAGCGACCGTCCGAGTTGAGGTCAACCGCGAGCACGCCCATGCCCGGCGACTTGCCGCGTTCCACGACGACTGCGCCCGCGCCGTCACCAAAGATGATCGCCCAACCGCGATGACGCGAAGCGCGCTCCCAGTCTTCAGCCGAGGGTCGACGATCCGTCGTGCCTTCTAGGATGTCCCAGTCTCGCCAAGGCATCAGGCCCGCGTGCGCTTCGGCACCGACGATCAAAATACATTGCGCGGCTTCCGCCTTGAGCAGCGCGTCGGCGAACTGAAAGCCGTACAGCATCGCGGCACATTGCGTGCGCAGATCCGGTGCCGGAATGGGGCGGCAGCCGAGCTTTGCGGCGAGCAGAGAACCGGAACCAGGAAACAGGTGGTCCGGCGTCATCGTCGAGAACAGGACGTAGTCGATGTCCTCTGGTCGCTTGCCGGAAGCCTCGAGCGCGTGACGCGCAGCGTGCACCGCCAGATCCGAAACGCCCTGCCCTTCGGGACAGAAGTAGCGCTGCGCGATCCCCGTGCGCTGGCGAATCCATTCGTCGTTCGTGTCGAGAACGCGCGAAAGATCGTGGTTCGTGTAGGGGCGGCCCGGGACGTAGTGCCCGGTACCGATGATGCTGAGACCCGACATTGTAATTTTTGGACGCGCCCCCTGCGGGGCAAGAGCTATTAAACCACTTAGCTCGCTCCGTCATCCGCGGCGATGAATTGCGTAAATTCCTTGCTCACAGATGGCGCGGCGCGCCAAAAATCATTCCAGCCGCAGTGTCTTGCCGGGGCCTACCAGGGCTTGGCGCCGACGTAGCAGCTCGCCAGATCATCCCAGAACCCGGGGTAAGTCTTGGCGACGCACGCCGGGTCTTCGATTCGGACTCTGCCGACAACGGCTCCGAGCACCGCAAAGCTCATGGCCATGCGGTGATCGGAATAGCAGTGGACGGTCGCCGCCGTAACCGGGTTTGGCGCGACGTTCAACCAGTCCCCGCCGTGCGTCACCGCCTGGCCGAGGCGCTCCAGCTCTTGAACGGTCGCGATCAGGCGATCGGTCTCTTTGATGCGGATGTTAGCGACATTGCTGATCTGAGTTTCGCCGTTCAAGACCGGCGCGATCGCGGCCAAGGTCATGACGGTGTCCGAGATGTGGTGCATGTCGACCGAAATTCCGCGCAAGGCGCTGCCACCGCTGACGGTGCTGCTCGTTTCACCCTTTTCGACCTTCGCCCCGACACTGGCGAGCACGTCTAGGAACCCATAGTCCCCCTGCAGTGCGTGCACGCCGAGGCCCGGTACGGTGATTCGACCGCCGCTGACCGCCGCTAACGCGAACGGGTAGCTCGCCGAAGAAGCGTCCGGCTCAATTTGATACGCGCGCGCCACATAGGACGCCCTTGAGTGAACGAAGAAGCCCCGCTCACTGTCGTCGACCCGGCCGCCGAAGTCCGCGATCATGCGGCGCGTGATTTCGACGTACGGGCGGCTGACCAGATTGCCCGCAAGCTCCACCGTCACCGGTGCCTCGGCCAGCACGGCCGCCAAGAGTAGGGCCGAAAAGTATTGGCTCGAACGGTCGCCGCGCATACTCAGCGTGCCACCGGGTAAGCGGCCACCGTGGATCGTGATCGGCGGGCAACCCGTTTCGCAATCGATGCGCACGCCCAGCTGCCGCAAGCCGTCAACCAGATCTTGGATCGGGCGCCGGGCCATGGCTTCGTCACCAACGAGGGTAACAGTGCCCGGCACCAAGCAAGCGAGCGCCGCCAGGAAGCGCACCGTGGTCCCGCTATTGCCAACGAACAGTGGCTCCGCGGGCGCGCGCAGGCGAGCACGCCCGCCGCGCACGAGCAACGTAGTTGGGCCGACGTCCTCGATGCCAATGCCGAGCGACGCCAGCGCATTGCGCATGTGCCGCGTGTCGTCGCTGTGCAGGACACCCGTTAGGGTGCTCTGGCCGTCGGCCAACGCGGCCAGAACGAGCGCGCGGTTGGTGATGCTCTTGGAGCCTGGCACGTGCCAAGTCAGCTCGGGCGGTCGTGACAGCTTGGGGATCAGCAGCGGGCCGGGCGGAAACATGCGCTGCGTGTTGTAGCGAAAGTGCGAGCGCAGGGCTACATTCGGGCATTGGCTTTGACGTGCGCAGCAAGGCACGCCGGAACGCCGCTGTCGTCGTACACCGCGAAGCCGCTCTGCACGGCGTCGGCCGCGGGACTGCACACTTGATCCCGTAGTGTGTCGGCGCAGCCCTGTGCGTCGTAAGCCCCGTAGGCTCTCGTGCAGCAGTCAGCGCTCGCCGAGCAGCGCCGTGACGCAAAATCCGTGCAGGCGGCCAGCACTTGATCGCGCACTGCTGGATCCTCAGCATCGGGCCCGCGTGCCCCAGGCTTCGCGTCGGACGACGAGCAGCTCGAGCCGCACGACAGTGCCAGGCAAACGCCAATCAGGGTTTGTCGCCACACCACGATTGCTCGTAACATGCCTGGCACGGCGGATTCCCAGCAAAGTACCGCGGCGGAGCTGGCCGCGCTATATGTGCCGCCGCCTTCGGCAAAGTCCCCATGCAACTCTTCGAGCACCCCTACTCCAATTTCCTGCAGAGCGTTGAGAAGCCGACCCGCTACACGGGCGCGGAGCACGGCACGCGGCGCAAGGATTGGCAGTCGGTGGACGCGCGCGTGTGCTTGGCCTTCCCGGACATCTACGACATCGGCATGAGCCACCTCGGCTTCCGCATGCTGTACAAGATCCTGAACGACAACCCGCGCACGTTGGCCGAGCGCGCTTACACGCCGTGGATCGACATGCAGCGCGAGCTCGCCCGGCACGGAAAACTGCTGCTCTCGCTCGAGAGCGCCCGCCCGCTGTGCGACTTCGACGTGGTCGGCTTCTCCCTGCAATACGAGCTCACGTACACGAACATCCTGAGCATGCTGCAGCTGTCGGGCATTCCGCTGCGCACTTCGCAGCGCGGGGAGGACGATCCGCTGATCGTCGCCGGCGGCCCTGTCGCCACGCACATGGAGCCGATGGCGATCTTCTTGGATGCCGTACTGGTCGGCGATGGC
>DATCFJ010000916.1:0-12493 GCA_036509605.1 Polyangiaceae bacterium
GTCACTTCAAGCACGTCAATGATCTGTTGCGAGTGAAGGGCATCGGCGTGAAGGGCTTGAAGAAGATCTTGCCGCACGTCGTGCTCGATGCGCCAAAATCGTCGGTTTGAGCGAACGCAGAGGCGAACGCGCGTGGCGGCCAGCGCGCGAGCGGACAGAGCCGCACGCAGAATTGGTTCGGATGTAAAATATTTGCATTCGTGCCGGCTGGGTGCGGCCTTGTCTTGGGCGAATCCGCGGCTCTCGAAGCGCCCGAATTTGTTTTGTGTCTACGAACGCGTGTAGAAGTACTGTGCAAACGTGTCGAGTCGAGCCGGAATCCTCGTTGCTGTGGCGCTCGTCGGCGAGCTCGGCAGCTGCGCTGCGCACCCTGTAGACCGAAGCTCACTCGAACCGCCGCTACAGGCGGGGACCACGTACACGGCCGCACAGCCCACGGTCGCCGCTCCCACCGCGACCAGCTCCGAAGACGCGAGTACACAAGCCGATTCAGGGGCGGAAGCGTCGAGCACGCCGCCAAGCGGCGTTTGCCCGAGCGGCATGCAACACGTAAAGTCCGACTATTGCCCCGAGCTCAACAGGCGCTGTTTGGACAAGGAGTACGACAAGCCGAATCACATCACGATCTGCAATCGCTTCGCGCAGGACAAGCCGGAGTGCCGCGCCACCCGCGTGCCACTCGACTTTTGCATCGACGTTTTCGAGTACCCAAACCGCGCCGGTGCCAAGCCGCCCGTGATGCTGAACTTCTACGAGGCCAGCGGCCTGTGTGCCGCAGAGCACAAGCGGCTCTGTTACGAGAGCGAGTGGGTCGCCGCCTGTGAGGGGCCGGACGAGAAGCCGTTTCCGTATGGGTATGTGCGTTCCAGCGAGCAGTGCAATTTCGACAATCGCTGGGTCGACCCACACCTTGACCGCGTGTACGCAAAAGATCCGGAGATTGCGCGCACGGAGCTAGCTCGGCTCGATCGCAGCCTACCGAGCGGCCAAAAAGCGGGCTGCGTCAGCGACTATGGAGTGTACGATTTGACCGGCAATGTCGACGAGTGGGCCCTGGCGGATTTCGACCGGCCGCGCGAGCACGCCAAGTTTGCCGCGCTCAAAGGTGGCGCGTGGGGGCATGTTAGGAACGCATGTAGGCCTGTGACCACCAGCCACGTGCCAGAGTTTCGTTACTATTTCATCGGGTTCCGCTGCTGTAGCGAGCCCTCACGCGAGTGACCAGAACCGCGCGCTCAGCCGAAACACGCGAAACAAGCAAGACTGAGCAAGCAAGACTGAGCAAGACTGAGACGGCAGCCGAACCGCCACGCTAGGCCCGCGCGGAGGGCCCTGCTACTGTGCGAGGTCCGATGCAAGGGCAAGGCTCGGAAGCCAACGGAGCCGCCGGTTCTGCATTGCGCATGCAGCAGATGGCCGGCGAGCGCTTGGTCAACCAATGCCGCGTTGGGCTCACGGCATTTGGCGCGCTGACCATCCTGACCGCCTCCGGCGCGCAAACGAAAGCCGCCAACGCCGTGTTCGTCGGCGTGGTGTGCGTGCTTGCCAGTTACGCTGCGCTAGTCTGGTTTTGGCTAAAAAAGGCGCACCGCCACGAACGAACGCTGAAATACGTTTCCGTTTGGGTCGACATCAGCTGCTTGTACGCGCTGCACGTCGCAAGCTTGGTCAATCACTCGGGTGTGTACGAGGTCTTCCGCGGACCCGGCACTTGGCTGATGATCGGAGTCTTCAACGGCTTGGGTGCGGTGCGCTACAGCGCGCGCGCCAGCCTGTTCTCGGCGTCTTTGACGGTTTTGTACGGCGCCGTGCTGCTCTTCGTCGTGCACCGCACGAACGGGGTGCCCTGGCTCGACCAGTCCACCTTCATGGGCCCCGGGCTCAACGTCTTCGATTGCGCGATCGCGGTGGTGTTCGCGGCAGTGCCAGCAGTGTGCTCCGCAGTGGTGGCCTGGCACTCCGAGGAGCTGCTCGAGCGCAGCACGCGGGACGCTGCTGGTCGCGCGTCGGCCGAAGACCGCCAACGCCAAATCTTGGACGCAATGGCCGACATGATCTTGGTCAAGGACGCGGACTCGAAGATCCTCTGGGCCAACCGCGCTCTGCGTGAAGCGTGGGGCGTCGACAACGAGGTCTTGCTGGGCCAGGACTACAACCCGCAGTCGAAGGTCGACGAACGCAATCGCTCGCTCGAGCAAGACGCGCTGGTCCTGGACACCGAAGACACGGTGCTGCTCCCGGACGAGCGCTTGGAGCGCAAGGACGGTCGTATCCTGCAGGTGGACACCGTCAAATCACCAATCTTCGACAGCGCTGGGCAGGTGATCATGACCGTTGGCGTGTCGCGCGACGTGAGCGATCGCAAAAAGCTCGAAGCTCAGCTGCGCCTCACCGAGACCATGTCCACGGTCGGCACGCTGGCCGCAGGCATGGCGCATGAGATCAACAACCCGCTCACGTACGTCATCGCCAATTTAGAGTATCTCGCGCAGCGCTTGCCGCAGCACGGCCCCTGGCTCGGTGAGCGCCAGGCGAGAGAGTGGGTTTCGGCCCTGACCGAGGCTCGCGAGGGCGCGTCACGCGTGCAGCGCATCGTGAAGGACCTGAAAGACGCCTCGCGCAACGACCAAGACCATTTCGGCGAGGTCGACGTCGAGCAGGTTCTGGAGTCGACGCTCAAGCTCGCCGCCAATGATCTGCAGCACCACGCGCGCGTCGTGCGCGAATACGGGCGTGTGCCAACGATCAGCGGCAACGCCTCACGGCTCGGTCAGGTGTTCTTGAATTTGCTGGTCAACGCCGCTCACGCGATCCGCGAAGGCGCAGCGCACGAAAACGAGATCCGCCTCGTGCTACGCAGTGACGCGAAGAAGCACGTCGTGGTCGAGATTCATGATTCGGGTCGCGGCATTCCCGAAGAGCACATGGCTCGCTTGTTCGAGCCATTCTTCACGACCAAGGACGTTGGCGAGGGTACCGGGCTCGGCCTGTTCATCTGTCACCGCATCGTCAGTGACTTGGGCGGCATGATCGAGGTCGAGTCGAGTATTGGCTCAGGCAGTGTGTTCCGCGTCGTGTTGCCGCCTTCGGGGCAACCCTCCGCACGGCTAGAAGTAGTGATCGAACGACCAACGACCGGCACGCGTCGGGGTCGGATCTTGGTGGTCGACGACGACACGCTGGTCGCCAAGGCGCTATCGCGATTGCTGGCCGAACATCATGAGGTGCTCGCTCTGACCAGCGCCGGAGAGGCGCTGGAACGGCTCGAACGCGGTGAGCGTTTCGACCTCATTTTCTGCGATTTGATGATGCCAGTCACGACCGGCGTCGAGTTCCACGAGCGGCTTTTGGAGCTGGCTCACGATCAAGCTGAGCGCACGATTTTCATCACCGGCGGCGCGTTTACCGACGCATCGCGCAAGTTCTTGGAGACGACGGCCAACGATCGCTTGGAGAAACCCTTCGATCAGCACAAGCTTCGACAGATCGTGGCGCGCTACCTAAATTAGCAGCGCTCACGGCTAGTGCCGCAGCAACGCTCCAAAGATCTCTAGTATGAACCACCGCTTGGTAAAACCTGTGCTGTGCGGCGCGTTCGCCGTGTTGCTCGCGTTCGTTGCGTGCGGCGTCGCGCCAAGTCGCACGCCGCTGGGCGGAAACTACACGACCGCCGATCGCGAGCCGGCACGCGATCAGCACGCGCGCCAGAAGGACGCAGCGAACGCCCCCGAAACCGAAACCGAACCGACGGCAGCAGCGTCCGCGAAGCTCGAGGAGCTACCAGTCGTAGCCGACGCTGGCGTTGCCGCGCCAAGCGCCGACACCTTGCGCTACGAGCCTCTGAAAACCGGCGATCAAATCAAGGGCGAGCTATCGGTGTCCTTCAAAGCCGAGATGGAGAGCGGGGGGCGCGGCGTGCTTCCCGGCAACGGCCGCGTCGGAATCGACGCGAAATTCCGAGTCGATCTCAAGATCACTCGAGCTTCCACGCAAACCCTGGACGAGCTCGAGCTGACCATGACCCCCATTTCGCTGAAGACCGAGTTCGGCGGGCACACCACCGATGTGCCAGAAGCCACGGCGAAGACCTTCGACATCACGCTCGGTGGCCACTCGCCGAGCGTGCGCGAGCGCGGCGGGGACAAGCTCGAAGCCGAGGAGCGCGCCGTGCTGATGCTCATCGTCACTCCCTTGAGCGATTTTCACGAGCGTTGGGCACGCTCTGCGACGCTCGAGCTGAAAGCTGGTTGGAGCTCCAAGGTGACCGTTTCGGTGCCTTCGTTCATGTCGGCCTCCACGGACACGATGCACATCGGGCCGTTCACGGCGCGCTACACCGGGCGTGACGCTGGCAGCGACCAAGTGCCGTTTCAAGTCGCATTGCCGATCCAGTACGGGACCGACCTCGGCAAGCTCGACTTCGATCTAGCGGGCATCGCGCGTCTGAGTGCGGCCAAAGCGCGCCCAGTGTCGATCGACCTGAGCGGCCCGGTCAGCGGCGGCGGCGGTCCGCACGGCGAGCTCAGCTTTCACGGCAGCGCAAAGTTTGCCGCAACGCTCAGCTATCCCTAGTGCACCGCTCATGAGGTACCATCAACAATCGCAAGCGATTGTCCCGCTTAGCGGTGAGCGGTGCACTAGGCTGTCTCAGCGGGGCTTTCGCCCCGGAACCCCACGCCTGCTTCGCACGCCACAAATCGTTGTTTTCGAGGCAATCGCTCGTGTTAAAACGAGTAGGCAATGCTTCCTCATTGCCCCAAATGCCTGACGCAGCTGCTGGTTGCCGTGGACGGCACGCGCGCGAGCACGGGCGCAGCAGCGTTGCGCTGCCCGAGTTGCTCCGGGTTTTGGGTACCGCCCGAGGTCGTCGCGGTCGCCGCCAGCCTGGAGCTGCTCGGTCGGCTCGACACACATCCGCCACTAGCACCGGGAGAGGACAAGCGCACCGGGCAATGCCCCGACGGGCATGGCTTACTGCGCCGGGCTCGCGTTACTTTTCATGCGCCGTATTTCTTGGAGCGCTGCGCGCGCTGCGGCGGCGTCTGGTTCGACGCGGGAGAGTGGTCGCGCGCCGCGGCCGATGGACTGCTGGCTAACCTGTCGGAAGTGTGGAGCCCGGCTTGGCGAAAGCACCTCTCCGATCAGCAATCGCACGAGTCGCTGGAGGTCGATCTGCGCGCCAAGCTCGGCTCCGAGCTGTTTGACTTACTGCACGTCGTCGCCAACCGGCTCGAGGCTCACCCGCAACGCGCTGTGGCACTCGCTTACCTGAGCGAACGCCTCAGGCACCCGGCTGAGCCAGGTGAGGAGAACGAGTAAGCGCTAAACGCCGTGCTCGTTGACGAGGTCGACGACGAGCACGTCCGGCCGGCAGTAGATGCGCAGCGGCGGGTGGTACGCGCCCAAACCGGCGGAGACGAACAGGTCCGTCGCACCTACGCGAAAGTGGCCCTCGTCGAAACGACGGCCGTAGCGCGACGGCACGATGACGGCGCCCAACCCCGGCACACGCCCTTGCCCGCCGTGCGTGTGCCCGGCGAACACTACCGACGCGCCCTGTGCAGAGAGATCGTAAATATTGTCCGGGGTGTGGGTCAAAACCAATGACAAGTCGTTCGCCGCCAGCGCCTTTTCGAGCTTGGGTCCCCACGGGGCCTCGGACCCGCACACCGCAACGCGCCCGACCGATTCGGGCAGGCGCACGCAACTTGAGCTGACTAGCGCAATGCCCGCCGCGCGCAACGTTTGGCGCACGGCTTCGGGAGCTGTCCAGAAATCGTGGTTGCCAAGCACCGCGAACACGCCGTAGCGCGCGTGCACACGCCCCGCCAAGACCTTAGCCAACAGCGGCAAGCCGTCGCGGTCCGACACGGTGTCGCCAGTGATGAAGATCAGATCCGGATCTTGCGCCACGACCGAGTCGAGCGCGGCCTCGAAGTAGGCTTTGGGCAGTCGGGCGCTGATATGCAGATCACTGATCTGCGCGACGCGCAGGCGCTTCACGCGCAGCGCTGGCTCGGGCAGCTCGAAGAAATGAAGAACGAGATCCGTGGTCGTGATCGGGCGCCACAGGCTGGCCTCCACACCGACGCTGTGCACTGGCGCGCTACCGGCATAGCGATATCGGAGCAGCTGGTCGAGTCCCTCGTGGCCCAGCGCGACCAACAGGATGACCCAAGGCAGCAGACGGAGCGGCCCACTCTGCAGGTGATGTGCTGCCACGATCGCGCCACCCGATAGAGATGCCAAAACCGCAACGATGAAACAGTACCTTCGCGTTGACTCGGCCCAGACCAGCGAATGCTCGATGATGGGTAGGGCCAAGCACGCAGCAGCCGCGAGCCACAGCGGAACGGGAAACCAGCGAAGCGACCGCACGCCCGAAAGATAAGCCAGCCGGAGTCCCGAGGGACCCCCCCCTCCCTCCCCCTGTGTCCCCATCCCGGCCCAATTCCCACCCGGATGGCCATGCCCGTAACGCTCTGCCGTCTCTGCGAAAAACGAGAGCATTGGCCCAGCAGCCAGCGCTTTCAGCGGCCGCCCATGGACATCCTTTACCTCGACCGTCTTAGCCGGCCAAAGCTAGCGGCGGATAGAACGATCTTGCGCGAATCGACGAACCGCAGCGAGCCGAACAGGCTACAACGGCCGCGACATGGACCAGGCGCCCTTCGCTGCAACAGGACTGGAAGTCGACGAACAGTTGCTGCGGGCGCTCCAGGCCGATGGGATAACCACTCCCACCGCGGTGCAGCTGGCCGCGATAGGGCCGATCCTCGCGGGTCAGCACGTGATCATTCAGTCGGGCACGGGCACGGGCAAGACACTCGCGTACTTGCTGCCGATCCTGCAACGGCTGCGAAAGCCCGACTCCGGGCGCAGCCTGGTCTTTGCCCCCGCGACCGAGCTCGCGCTGCAGACATTGCGCGTCGCGGATCGCTACAAGCATCCGAGCATCAACACCGGATCGCTCGTGGCCACGGCAAACCCGCGCAAACAGAAGATCAAGGTGACCCAGAGCACTCGGCTGATCGTCGGCACCCCAGGTCGCATCCTCGAGCAGTTCGCGGAACGTAAGTTGAAGGGGGTCACCACCATCGTGCTGGACGAGCCCGATCCGATCTTGGCCACGAAGGGCGCCGAGTATTTGCGCGAAATTCTGTCGCGACCTGAGCCCAAGGTGCAGCTGATTTTTGCCGCCGCCACGCTGGGCGCACACGCCCAAAGCCTGGCCCACGACTTCATGGGCGACGCACGCGTTCACACGCAGATCGAAACGGCAACCGACCCGCTGCAGTCGAACATCACGCATCTGTTCCTGCACGTCGGCGCCGAGAGCGCGCGAGACATCCAGCTCGCGCATTTCATCGAAGAAGCCAAATGCCAACGAGCGATCGTGTTCGTGAATCAACCTAACTTGATTCGGCACTTGTTCCGATTCTTGAGCGAGCGCAATTTGAAGCCCGTGAGCCTCAGCACGGACCGCAGTAAGCTCGACCGTCAGAACGCGTTGCGCGCGTTCAGCAACTCCGAAGCGCGTGTGCTCATCACCACGGATGCGGCCATGACGGGTATCGATCTGCCGGATGTGCCCTGGGTGCTGCACTTCGAATTACCTTCATCGGCGGAGGCCTACGTGCACCGTGCTGGTCGCACGGGGCGAGCCGGGAAAACCGGCAAATCCGTGCTGCTCGTGACGCGCGAGCAGCGACCGATGCTGGAGCGCTTCGGCAAAGCCCTGCAGGTTAGTTTCGCGTCCGCGCGCGAGCCGAGATAGACTGCCTGGGATGAGGGCGCGAGTGCGGCGCCAGCGAGACCGCCGTGCTCGGAACTTGAAGGCCCCAGCCGGTCGAGCGAGTCCCGGCTCCACCTGGAATCCCCGCTCAACGGCCGCGCTAAGCTCGAGTGGGTGCTTTCCTTCGAAACCTCAGCAAGCGAAGCGCCACGAGAATCACGAACGGAATGACGGCGTTGCGCGTGGCACGAAAACCGACCCGGCCGTCCAACTGAGTCCACCACAGGTGCCAGATGGCCAGCGCCGCAGCGGGAAAAACTAGAAAGTGCAGGCGCTTCCACCATTTGCCGCCCAGCCAACGCACCATGAAATCGGTCGAGGTGAGCGCCAACGGCACGAGCAGGAAAATCGCGAACCACCCCGGCAAGCGCGACTTCACCAGGAACGCGTCTTCCCACGCGTAGTCCCAGCGCAGCTTCTGCCCGACCACCATGTAAAAGGCTAGGTGCAGCAGCGAATAGAAGAACGCCCACAGACCGAGCGCGCGACGCAGCTCAGCGAGCCAGAGGAAGCCGGTCAGGCGCATCACCGGAGTGACCGCGAGCACGAGGTACAAGAAGATGAACGCCCAAGCTCCGGTGACAGCAATGCCGAGCGCGAAGACCTGGTAGTCGTAGGCCGTCATCCACAACGGATTCATGAGCCGCAACACGCGCCACAAATCGAGCGCTGGCATTGCGCTCAGGATACAAACGGCAATATTTAGCCAAACCGCGCGCTTCCACACGCGGCTAGCGTAGTCACGGGCACCCCGCCAAGTACAGCCTGGCGTGGAGCGGCGGCTACTTGCCGCCGTCGTGCAGAGTGAACGAGCAGGCGTGGCTGGTCGTGTTGCAGGTCGCACCCTCGCTCATGCTCCAGCATTTGTTGTCCGCAGAGCACCAGCCAGGGTCTGGCGTCGTTGCGAGCACGCACACGTGCGGCGTCACCTTGAAGCTACATACGTCCCCGCCGCCGGCCTTACCGCTGCCGACGCAATCGGTGTCGTTCGTACAGGGAACGCAGGACAAGCCCGACACTGTTGATGCTTCGGTTCGCCAACGGCGCGACTCGATGCGACCAAAGCGCCTCGAGAGCGATGCCGCGACGTGCCACTAGGAAGGGAATTTTATGCAGGCTGGGTGCGGGACCTATCGTCGCGACGCGTTCGCCGGTGTGACAACCTGTCTCGCAATTTCTTAGAAAAACGCCGAAGTTTTGGGCAAACCCGCAGAGGCAGAGGCTGGCATTCGGCTTGCTATTGATTCGCTGCAGACCCGATGAGCGAGACTTCGATCGCTGCAAAGCAGCGCAGAATGTGTCACAGTGAGCGAGTGCGCTGCCAAAGGCGGCGCGCGCGATCCTGGGATCCGCAGCGTTTCGGAGCGCGTCTGTGAGGCTTGCCATGAACGCACTGCTCACAACCCTAGCTTGTTGCTCGCTATGCGCTGCTGCGTTGCCCGCAGCAGGCGAAGAAGCGCACAGCGCGCGCGCCGACGCCTTGTTGCAGCAAGCGCAAACCTTGCTCGACGCGGGCAACGTGGAAGCCGCGTGCAGCAAGTTCGAAGCCTCTGAAGCGGCCGGAAACAGCTTAGATACGCTGCTCCGTTTGGGTGACTGCTATGAGCGCGCAGGGCGCAGCGCGAGCGCTTGGCACGCCTTCCAAGAGGCGGAAGCCGTGGCTCACGCCAAGAAGGACGCAGAACGCGAACAAGTCGCGACGGAGCGCGTTCTAGCACTCGAACCCAAGCTCTTGCGCGTGGTGGTGGTTGTGCCGCCAATCAGCCGCGTTCCGGGACTCACCGTGCAACTCGGCGACAATACGATTCCGGCAGCGTCGTGGGGTGCAGTCATTCCGGTGGATGCCGGGGTGCAGCACATCAGCGCTTCAGCCAAGGGGCATCGTCCGTGGCAGTTGGATTTGACCGTGGCTCGCGGCGTCGCTCGCGAGTATCGCGTCAACGTGCCCACCTTGGCTCCCGTGCAAGAGCCGAATGGCGATCGGCACACGGCCTTTCGAACTGCGGGCTTGGTGACGGGCGGCGTCGGCTTCGCCGGACTAGGCGCGGGCGCCGTGTTCAGCGCACTGTCGCGCAGCGCGGACGACGCCAACACATGCGCGCGCGGTGTGATCCAATGCACGCCGAATCGTTCGAATCGCACCGGCTACGGAGATGCAGCCGCGGTCAGCTTCGCGGTCGGTGGCACCTTGCTCGCGACTGGAGTCACCCTATTCGTGTTGGCTCCCGCACCGGACAGCAAAGAGCAACACGCGCCGCTACGCGTTGCGGCGCGCGTCGCCGGCAGCGGCGGTCGCCTGCAGCTCGAAGGCGCCTGGTAAGGGCCATGCATCGACCGCGAGAGCGATCGACTTAGCCATTCGCGGGCCCTAAGGGCGTTACGCGATTGCCGCGCGCAGCTTCTCGATCAGCGGCGCAATCTCGGCGTGGCGAAGCTTGAACAGCGAGCGATTGGCGACCAGCACGCTCGAGATCTGGCAGATGGTCTCGGTCTCGACCAAGTTGTTCTCACGCAGCGTGGCGCCAGACTCGACTAAATCCACAATGGCGTCCGCGAGCCCGACGAGCGGCGCGAGCTCGACTGAGCCCTGCACGTAAATCACTTCGGCTTGCACTCCCTTGGAGGCAAAGTGCTCGCGGGCGATGCGCGCGAACTTGGTCGCGATGCGCGGCAGCTCGGGGATCACCGCGCCCGCCACCGTGGCCACCACCATGCGGCACTGGCCGACCTTCAAATCGAGTGGCTGATACAAGTCGTAACGCCGCTCTAGTAGCGTATCTCGACCGGATACGCCGAGATCGGCAGTGCCGTATTCGACGTACGTCGGCACGTCGTCCGGCTTGAGCAATAAGAAGCGGTATTTGCCGTCCGCGCTTTCGCGAATCAGCCGGCGATCGTCGGCCAGCAATGCGGCCGTGTCCAGCCCGGCGCGCTCGAACAACGGCGCCAGGGTCTTGATGATGCGCCCCTTGGGCACGGCGATCGTCAGCGGCCTCATCAGTCTTCGTCCGCAATGTTGATGCGCGCGATGTCCGCGCCGACCGCGGCGAGCTTCTTCTCGATGGCTTGGTAACCGCGGTCCAGGTGGTACACGCGGCGCACGATGGTCTCGCCGTCTGCCACTAGGCCGGCAATCACGAGCGAGGCACTCGCGCGTAGATCGGTGGCCATCACCGATGCGCCGGACAGCGTTTCGACGCCACCAACGATCGCCGTGTTGCTGTGCGTCTCGATGTCCGCGCCCATGCGCAAGAGCTCTGGTACGTGCATGAAGCGGTTCTCGAAGATGGTCTCGGTGAGCACGCTACGGCCTTTGGCGCAGCACATCAAAGCCATGAATTGCGCCTGCATATCGGTCGGGAAGCCCGGATGCGGCGCCGTGGTGACGTCGACACCGCGCAGCGGTTTGTCGCGGCTGACGCGCACGGCCTCACCTTCGCGTTCGATGTCGAGGCCGGCCTTGCGTAGCTTCACGATCACCGGTTCGAGGTCGTCGAGCGGGCAACCAGCGAGCAGCACGTTGCCGCCAGCGGCGCCAACGGCCGCCAAAAATGTGCCCGCCTCGATACGGTCGGCGATGATCGCGTGATCGAACGGTGCCAATTCGTCGACGCCATGAATGTGAATGATCGAGGTGCCGGCGCCCTCGACGCGCGCGCCCATCTTGTTCAGCACACGACCGAGCTCCTCGACCTCCGGCTCACGGGCACAATTGACGAGAGTGGAGCGGCCCTTGGCCAGCGCGGCGGCCATCATCAGGTTTTCGGTGCCAGTGACGGTCGGGATGTCGAACACGATCTCGGCGCCCTTCAGGCGCGAGGACTCGGCCAAAATGTAGCCGTGCTCGACGGAGATTTTGGCGCCCAACGCCTCGAGCCCCATCAAATGTTGATCGACCGGACGAGCGCCGATCTGGCAGCCGCCCGGCAAAGAGACTTTGGCACGACCAAAACGCGCGACGAGCGGACCGAGCACGAGCACGCTGGCACGCATTTGCCGCACCAGATCATAGGGCGCTTCCGCCGGCACATCCCGCCGCCCTGCGTGAACGCGCACTTCCGGGATGCCGACCGTCACGTCGCGCCCCAGGAACCGCAGCAGCGCCGCGGTAGTGTCGATGTCCCGGAGGCCGGGAACATTGCGCAGCAAGCTCTCGCCGTCTGACAGCAAGGTGGCGCACAGGATGGGCAGAGCTGCGTTTTTGGCACCGCTGACTTGAATGCGTCCTTCTAGCCGGCGCGTGCCTCGAATTCGGATGGCGTCCATCGGACTCGGGAAGTAGGCCGGTTTGCCTGCTCACGCAAGAATCTGTTGTCGGGGGCTCCGCTCCCGCCCCAATGAAGTGCCCCCTTCGGGGATCACGAAGCGTGTAATTCATTGGGGCCCCACGCCCTTACGAATGGCCTTTCGGGGCCCCAACCCCGAAAGGATTGTTACTTCGATGGCGGCCCACTACCCTGCCCTTCATGCGGTTTGGCCGGTTCGCGGCGGCTTTGGGAGTCTCGTGTTTCTGCGCGCGCGCCGTCTGGGCCGATCCGGTGCCGTCGCTCGATCTGCGCGGATTTCACCCGTCGACGGATCCGGCCTCGAGCCTGTACCTCGAACCGACCGCCACGCCCGGGCACCTGAAGTGGAACGTCGCAGCGTGGGCGTCGTACGCACACCGCCTGGTCACGGTGACGGACGCAACCGGCAAAG
>DATCFJ010000917.1:0-6658 GCA_036509605.1 Polyangiaceae bacterium
CACGCCTGGTCGGTGAAGGGACGGTGTACCGTTGGGTCTGGTCGACCTGCTGGCTCGCTGCCGTGCCGGTGTTCCTGCTCCTCGTGCGTTGGTGGCGAGACGTCGTTTTCGAGCGCGTCGAGCGGGTCCGTCGAAAGTCGGGCATCCAGGCCTGGGTGCTCGCCAATCGCAGCGGCTGGAAGAGCTTCTTTGCCGCCATGGTCGCAGCAGTACATTTATTCGCGCTTGGGGCCTTCAAGGTCGTTCGGAATTGGCTCACTAGCTTCAATCTGGCGCGTCGCGCTCACGCCTATCTATTCAAGCGCGAGCTCGATCGGCTCGCCGGCGAGAAGCCCCGCGCGGAGTCCGCCGAGCTGCGCCGGGAAGCGTTCCTCTCGCTGGGGCCGGATCGAGCGAGTGAAACGTGGATTGGATGCGTCGGCGCAGAGCAACTTTCGGCCTTTCGCGCCAGCCCCGGGGCGGCGCGGGGCGGTGTGATCGCTGTCGTTGGAAGCAGGGGCTCGGGAAAGACGTCATTGCTCCGTCACTTTCTGGCGAGCGAGGCTGGCGGTCTTTCGATCGACTGCTGCGAGGACGGGGCCTTGGCCCGGGCGCGGGCCCGCCTCGAGCAGCCATCTGGCGCGCCCGATTCAGGCGTTGAGCAGCCAACAGTCGTGCTTTTGGACAATGCTCACGCGCTGGTTAAGCCGATCCGCGGTGGTCTGCGCGCCTTCGACGAAGCGCTGGCCTTCGCCCGATCGAGCTCTCCGGGGCCATTGTGGGTCTTCGCGATCGACGCAGTCGTGTGGCCCTTCCTCAGTCGTGCGCGAGACGCGCGACCCTTATTCGACGAAGTCATCACGCTCAGGTCGTGGAGCGATGAGCAGATTGGCGCACTTCTGTCCGCCCGCAGCGCTGAGGCGGAAATCACACCGACATTCGAAGATCTTCTCGAGAAATTGCCGCCTGCCGCCGACGAGATCGACAAGCAGGAAGCGCTGGCGGCGCGAAAAGCCGGCTACTTTCGCATGGTCTGGGACTACGCGCGCGGGAACCCCGCGATGGCGCTGGAGGCGTGGCGAGCCTCGTTGCGCGAAGACGGATCGAGCACGGTACGCGTGCGCTCGTTGGTTGCGCCCAATTCGAGCGAACTAGAAGCTCTACCGGATTCCGCCCTGTTCATTTTGCGGGCGATCTTGCAGATGGATCCGGCGACTGTGAGCGACGTTGCCAAGGCCACTCGTCTGGCCGAAGCACACGTCGAAAACGCGGTGCGGTTTGGTCAGAGTCACGGCTATCTGGTCGAGGAAGCGGGGCGAATCCGGGTGGCGTGGAGCTGGTTGCGCTCCATCGTCGTGTTGCTCGAGCGCCGTCATCTGTTGCTGGTGAATCCATGAAACGCTTGCGATATCGCCCTCGGATTCGCGTTCTAGCCGCTCCGTTCGGCGTGGGGTTGCTGCTGTTCGCCAGCTCCGCCAACGCTCAAACTCCGCCAAACATCGGTCGGATCGCGGAATTCATTCGTTGGGGCGGCCTTGCCGCATCGGTGCCGATTGTCTTTGGCGCCATCTTCTTGATTCGGCTGATCGAGAGCGCAGGCGAACGCCTGAGCACGCGTTTCTCGAATCGGCGCCCGACAATTCAAAAGGTCCAGACATCAGCGCGGTTCTTACTCTACATCCTCACGTTCGGCCTTGCGCTCAGCTTGAGCATCAGGCTCGATCCCACTGCGCTCACCGTTGTCGGCGGCGCACTGGCGTTCGCGGTCGGGTTTGCGCTGCGCGATCTGGTTGCGTCGTTCATCGCGGGCATCACCATCATGTTCGATCGCCCATTTCAGGTCGGCGACCGAGTGGCGTACGGCGGCGAGTACGGCGACATCATTCAGATCGGTCTGCGCAGTGTGCGTATGAACACGCTCGACCACAACATCATCACCATTCCGAACAACAAGGTGTTCACGGATGTTACCTCCAGCGCCAACTATGGAGCGCTGGAAATGCAGGTTGGAATGGACTTTTACATCGGCGTGGATCAAGACGCGAAGCATGCCGCCGAGTTGATCCGGGAAGCGTGCTTGACGAGCCCGTACGTCTTTCTCGCGCAGCCGATCCCGGTGTTAGCCAAGCAAGTCATCTTGCAGGATTACGTGGTCTTTCACCTCAAAGCGCGGCCGTACGTCTTCGACTGCAAGTACGAGAAGCCGTTCGAGACCGACGTGCACTTCCGCGTACTCGAAGCGTTTCGCGATCACGGGATCGGCCCGCCAGCGGTGCTACACCGGCAGTTGTAGTGCGTGCAGTTTGCGAGCGCCTGTCTAGCGTATACTTGCGGCGCTCCGCGAGAGCCCGCCTTGAATCACTCGCCAGGCTCGCTGACTACCGGGCTCCGCGATTAGCCTCGGATGTGTCGCCACTCGCAGCCCAGCTTTTTCGCCGGCTGAAGCAGCAAACACCGTCAGCTCGTGTAGCGGTCGAGCCAGGTATCGACCAAACACGTCGCTGTCTGCGGCGTTGGAGATGAGTGACCTGACCACCAAGCGCCGAGTTGCCTCCGTCGTGGTCGGAATTGTTGCGACCTCCCGTACCCGAAGCGCCCAGAGCTCCTCCCATGCTTCATGGATCTCGAGGATGAGTCGAGTGGGCGCGAGTAAGCGCGGTTGGTCGAGCCAGGGCAGGGCGGCCAGTGCGGCGAGCAACTGGAAGCGCTCCGCAACGCGCCGCGCTCCACGGCGAGAGATGAGCGCCTCACACACCACAGCGAAGAAATCACGCTCGTAGGAGAGCTGAGCGTTCGAGTTCGACATCCAAATTTGCATCAATTGCTTTTCGAGTTGGTCGGAGATCCGTCTTCGTGGCTGGGAAAATGGTGCCGGTTGGCGTGCCGTTGCCCGTGATGCTCGCGATGTTGGTCGCACCAGAGCAGATCGCCGTTCGTACGTTTGCGTTGCTCCAGGCATCGCGGACAGGGTGGTTCGAGCATCGGTCCAGGTGGCAGAAGGCCCTTTTCACGCACCACCAGCACCGGACACGGTGAGAGCGTCACAACCGCGTGCGCTGTGGAGCCCATGAGCAAGCGAGTTAGCCCGCCTCGACCGTGCGTGCCGACAACCACGAGATCGGCCTCGAGGTCGGCAGCAAGTTGGGCGATCTCCCGGCCTGGGGAATCACTGCGCAAGTGCGCTACCACGTGCCCGAACGGCCTAGCGCCAGACCGGCGCTGGGACTCTTGAAACGCTGCCAACTCGTCGGCCACGAAATGCTGGAGTCGCCGGAGGAGCCACGACCACATTTCAGCCGCGGACGCCTGCAGTTTCGGAAACGGATACGGGTAAGGCAGAATCGCCGTTTGGACTTGGAGAACGTGCACCTCGCTTGGCGGTCGCCGAGCGGCGATCGCAAACGCCTCGCGCAGCGCCAGCCGGCTTGCCCCCGAATGGTCCACCCCGACGACGACGACGTATGACTTTTTGGTGGGGTTCATTGTTATCCTCGAACGCGCGCTCGCTCTCGAACCTGCGGGAGAAGCGCGCCCAGCACTCCCTTGCAATGCAGGCGACATGCCAGCCGGCGCCACCCATTTGGGGGTTCCTTCCGCGCGGCCCGACGGCGGCGCCCGAGTCGAGCGGACACAGCGAGTCCAAATGATACATATCAGTCGGGGAAGGAACGTAGGCGGCAGCTCGTTGTTCACGCCGTGGCTCGTCGTCGTCCCAACTCTGTCGTACGCTTTGAGCTCGGCCCTCGCGATTCATCGTCGGCTCGAACCCGCGCATGAAGCTCGTCCCTAAACTCACCGCCATGTTCATCCTGAGCACGTCTGTCGTGCTTGGGGCCAACGGCTATCTCCGCGTGCGCCGAGAAGTGGGTCTCTTCGAATCGGATCGAGTACGAGACCATCAAGTGATGGCGCGCGTCGTCGCTCGCGCTGCATTGGCGGTCTGGAAAACCGATGGACCTCGAAGGGCGGTCGCGATGGTAAATGAGCTCGGCTCGCGCACCGCGGTCCTGAAGATCGCGTGGCTACCCTTGGCGGGAGCTGGGAGCTTGGAGCTGGCGGCACGACTGAATACCCTGCCGCCAGGAGAAATGCTCACGATCGCGAGCAAGCCGGCACCGGGCGGCCGCGAGCGCTGCTTGTATACGACGCTGGCGACTGACGAGCCGCCGACGGGAGCAATCTCACTGTGCGAATCGTTTGCAGCGCAAGACGCTTACGTTCACAAGACGGTGGTCGAAACGGTGTTGACCACCGCAACTTTGGCTGCCGTGTGCGCGCTCCTTTCGGGCATTCTTGGGCTTTGGCTAGTCGGCAAGCCCGTCTTTGCGCTGTCGGAAAAGGCGCGTCGCATCGGCGTCGGAGATTTCTCCGAGCCGCTGCGTTTGCGACGCAAGGACGAGCTCTCGGCTCTGGCCGAGGACATGAACGCGATGTGCGAGCAGCTGGAAGTGGCAGGCTTCCGCGTTCAGCAAGAGACCGCAAGTCGAATGGCGGCCGTCGACCAATTGCGCCACGCCGATCGCCTCACCACGGTCGGTAAGCTCGCGTCGGGGCTGGCGCACGAGCTAGGAACGCCGCTGAACGTCATCGAGGCGCGCGCCGACATGATTGCATCCGGAGAGACCACGCCGGCGGAATCGATGGACTATGCGCGCGTGATCCGTGATGCCAGCGAGCGGATGACCCGCCTCATTCGTCAACTGCTCGACTTTGCGCGGCCACGCATTGCGACACCCGCACAGCACGGCGTGTTCGAGCTCGTCTCCAAGACCGTCGAAATGCTGGCCCCTCTGGCGGCTCGAAAGCAGGTCACGCTGTACGCGGCTGACGCAGCTCCAGGGCTCGCTGCATTCGTCGATCCTGATCACTTGCAGCAGGTCTTGACCAATCTGGTCGTGAATGCAATCCAGGCGGCGGATCACCCAGGAACCGTTCAGGTTAGCGTCATGAGCCGAAAGGCTCAGCCTCCCGCCGACCACGGCGGCCCAGAAGCAGAGTTCGTCTGTATCGAGGTCCGAGACGAGGGCGTTGGGATCTCGGAGCAGAACATGGCTCACATTTTCGAACCCTTCTTCACGACTAAGGACGTGGGCAGCGGTACAGGGCTTGGTCTCGCCGTTGCTTACGGAATTGTCCGCGATCACGGTGGCTGGATAGAAGTCGAGAGTACTTCGGGCAAAGGCAGCGTGTTCCGCGTATTTCTCCGAAAGGGAGGTAAGTAGTGACGAACGTGCTAATGGTCGACGACGATCAATCACTGACTGAGACGCTTCAGCTTGGTCTCGCGCGCCGTGGGTATAGTGTGACGTGCTGTGGTAATGCTGCCGCCGCGCTGAGTGCCCTCAAAGAACAGGATTTCGGGGTTGTCGTCACTGACCTCAACATGAAGGGCGGTAGCGGGCTCGATCTGTGCACGAGCATCGCCGAAGCGCATCGCGACGTGCCGGTCATCGTTCTAACGGCGTTCGGAAACTACGAAACCGCCGTTGCCGCGATCCGCGCCGGCGCCTATGATTTCATCAGCAAGCCGGTACAGCTCGATGTCTTGGGCATCAGCATCGCGCGTGCGGCGCAGCACCGCGCGCTTCATCAAGAAGTGACCCGGCTTCGCTCGCAACGAAATGCTCGCGCGCCCAATGCCGAATTCATTGGTACTAGCCCCGCCCTCGAGAAGGTTCGAGATCTGATCGACCGCGTCGCTGACTCGGAAGCCTCGGTCTTGATTACCGGGGAAAGTGGCACCGGCAAGGAGGTCGTGGCGCGAGCGCTCCACCGTCAAAGCCGGCGCAGCGACAGACCTTTGATCCCGATCAATTGCGCCGCGATGCCGGAAGCGTTGCTCGAAAGCGAATTGTTCGGTCACGCGCGCGGCGCCTTTACCGACGCGCGCCAAGCGCATTCAGGGCTGTTGGTCGAGGCGCGCGGGGGAACCGTTTTTCTCGATGAAATCGGGGACATGCCCATTGGCTTGCAGCCCAAGCTACTGCGCGCGCTGCAGGAACGCACGGTGCGACCGCTCGGCGCGACCGCGGAAGTCCCGATAGATGTGAGGTTCATTGCGGCGACGAACCTGGACATCGAGTCGGCCGTCGAAGAGAAGCGTTTTCGAGAGGACTTGTTTTTTCGACTCAATGTTATTCGCTTGGAGCTGCCGTCGCTGCGCGAGCGCCCGGCGGACATTCTGCCGCTCGCTCAGCACTTCATGCAACGCTTCGCGGACGCGGCCGGCAGACAGGTGACGGCGATCTCGCCCGCGGTTGCCGAGCGCTTGCTGTCCTACTCCTGGCCTGGGAACGTCAGAGAGCTTCAGAACTGCATGGAACGCGGCGTCGCCTTGACTCGCTTTAGCGAGCTTGGAATCGACGACCTTTCCGAACGCGTCCGGTTTCACAAAAGTACGGACGTGGTGGTCGCGGGTAGTGATCCGAGCGAGCTACTACGCATGGAAGAGGTCGAGCGCCGCTACATTCTGCATGTGCTGGAGGCGGTCGCGGGGAATAAGACTGCTGCCGCGCGGATTCTCGGCATCGAGCGCAAAACGTTGTATCGGAAGCTCGAACACTTCGAGAAACAAGAGTAGCGGCACGCCGTGTCCCTGTGACCCGAGCGTGTCGCCTTGACTCGGTCCGCCGGGTGGGAGAGGGCGATAAGTACGCCTAATCGTGGCGTCGCCCCAGGG
>DATCFJ010000918.1:0-5437 GCA_036509605.1 Polyangiaceae bacterium
CCAAGCGACGAGAGCAGCTTCCACTCGTTCGGGCCACCCGACGCCGTGAGCACGATGATCGGCACCTTGGCGGAGGCGGGTCGGGAACGGAGCAGCACCGTCGCGGCGATGCCATCCATCAACGGCATCTGCAAATCCAGAATCACCACGGAGGCCGGCTTGCGGTCGAAGGCGGCGAGGGCTTCCTGCCCGTCGGAAACGGTCTCCACATCCGCATCTGGGAAATCGCTGCGCAGCTTGATTCCGAGCAGCTCGCGGAAGTCCGCTTCGTCTTCCGCGACCAAGATACGAGTCGGTTCGGCCTCTTTCTCCCGCGCGTCGCGCAGTTCCTGGCGGAACTGCTCCACGTTGGGGGTGCGGCTGTTCGGGTCCTTGGCCAACGCTCGCAGCAGCACGGCGTCGAGCGCGCGCGGTAAGTCTCCGCGCACGAAGCTCGGGCGAATCACGCTAGCGGTCGCGTGCAGGCGAATCAAGCCATCGTCGTCGTGGGCGTCGAACGGCGGCTGACCGGTGAATAGCTCATAAGCGATGCAGCCGAGCGAGTACAAGTCACTCTGCGGGCTAGCCGCGACGCGCGTTCCCGTGTCCAAGGTCAGCTCGGGCGCGATGTAGCCGAGCGTTCCGACCAGCTCCTTTATCGCTTTGGCAGTGACGTATTTCTGCGCCAAGCCGAGATCGGCGACCCGCACCCGAAACTCGCTATCGAGCAAGATATTCGCGGGTTTCAGGTCGCGGTGCACGATGCCCGCGGCGTGCAGCGCCGCCACCCCCAGACAAATTTCGTCCAGGATTCGAAACGCCAAGTCGAGGTCGATGGCGTGTCGACACTCGGCGATGGTGCGATCCAGCGTCGTACCCGCCACGAATTCGGTCACGAAATACGGCGCTGAATCGTGCTCACCGAAGGCGTGAATGACCAGCACATTCGGGTGCGTCACTTCGGCCATGGCTCGCGCTTCTTGTAGGAAGCGGTCGTGGAAGTGCCTGGCGAAGAGCGATGAGCGTATCAACTTGACCGCAACCTTGCGCTTAAGGCGCTGGTCGACGGCGAGCAACACCACGCCCATCGCGCCGCTGCCTAGCTCTCCCTCGACGCGGTACATCCCGCCGATCACGTCGCCTTGGACGGGCAACGGCGGGACGAACGGCGGCTCCCCATCGGGCGCTGACGATTCGAGCGCTTCGTCGGTCAGTAACTTGTCTAGCCCCAAATCCTCCGCCTTGAATTTCTTTGGCTTCAAGTCATCGAGCAAAGCCTCGAGCTCAAGCAGAGACTGCGCGGCGAGCAGGGTCGGCGAGAGGTTGTCGGTCGCGGTTTCGGGCGTCACCACACCGTCGGGCTGGGAAGCCGATCCTTCTGGTGCGGGGCGAGCTGGCTGATTGAGTGACATCGGCGCACGTGGAGGCGAGCGCTCCGTCCCCAGCAAGTGCATGCCGCATGCCGCCGCGGCCCGGCTCAATACCTAGTGATAACGCCGCCGCTTTTGACGATCCGGTACGACCGCCGCGATCTAGCGCCTGTGGCAATTTGACGCGAGCGAGGCGCCGACGCTCAGGGCGTACAGGGCGTCTGCGGTGAGCACGTCGTTGGCGGCGCCAACTCGACGCTGCAGCGACCGGCAGAGCACGTCGCGAATTCAGCGCTGTTGTGCCAGCAAGCTGTGCCAACCGACACGCTCAAGCGGCGCGCGGAGTCGCGGTCTTACATCCAGCCGCGCCACTTGAACCAGAGCAGCGGAGCGAGGCCAGTCACGACCATCAGCACTAGCGCGAACGGATAACCGTAATGCCAGGCGAGCTCGGGCAGCACGTGAAAGTTCATGCCGTAGATGCCCGCGATCAGCACCGGCGGCACACCGACCACGGACACGATGGTCAGTGTCTTCACGATGTCGTTCTGCTCGATGCTGATGAAGCCGAGCGTGGCATCCAGCAGGAACTGCACCTTGCCCGACAGGTGCAGCTGATAGTCATTGAGCGACAGAATATCGGCGCGCACGGCTTTCAAGCGCGCCGACTGCTCTTTGTCGAGTAGCGCTTCACCGGTCTCGCTCACGAACGCGGCCATGCGCCCTAGCCCGAGCAGCGTGTCGCGAATCTGCGAGATCCAATCGCCCATTTGGCCGAGCTTGCGCAAGCCTTGACGCAGAGCATTGCTCGGCTTCTTGTGCACGCCGTCGGCGTGGAAGGCGTGCTGCGAAACGCTGTCCAGATCGGAGCTGGCGTGCTCCAGCGCGTCCGCTGTGCGATCGACCAAGGCTTCGAGCAGACGCAGGAACACATCGCAGGCCGGCAAATGCGACTCGCCGGTGCAGGCCTCGAAAACCGAGTCAAACACGCCGTTTTCGCCGAAACGCACCGTGAGCAGCACGCTTTCTGTCAGCACGAAGCCCGCAGCCGTCAGCGGCTCCGCGGCTTTGATCGCGGCGGGCAGCGGCGTCGACAGATAGACCGCGTGGTTCTCGGTGAACGTGCGGCTGGTCGTTTCGATTTCGCTGATCGCGTCTTTCGTCGGCACGCGTAGCCTCGTCGCCGTTGCGACTGCCGCGCGCTCCTCGTCGGTCGCGTCACAGAGATCGATCCAAGTCACGCCCGCCCAGGGCGCGTCGGCTCGTGGATGGCTACGGATCATGCGTTACGCGCGGTCGACGCTTTCGACCTTGCCGTCCGCGTGCTTGGCGAAGCGACCCGCTTCGCGGCCATGCACCGGATCATCGCTCTGAAAAGGCCAGCCGCCAAAGCGCGTCTGTTGGTAGTCCAGCATGGCGCGCTGTATCTCGGCGCGCGTATTCATGACGAACGGGCCATGTTGCGCGACCGGCTCGGCGATCGGCCGCCCTTGCAACATCAAGATCTCGGTCTCGGCTAGGCCATTTTCCAGCACCAGCTGCACGTCGCTCTGCACCCGCACGGCGGCATGCGAAGTGAGCGGCTGACCGTCCACCGCGAGCGACGTACCGCGGAAGAAATACAGCGTTCTTACCGTGGTTTCGAGCGTAGGTGGGATGGTGAAGAGCGCCTTGGGCGCGAGCCGCAAGCTCCAGATCGCGACGTCGGCAAGGGCACGCGAGGCCCAAGAACGCGGCGGCGGCGAGGGCGCCTGCGCGTCCCCGAGCTTGCCGGCGATCACGGTAACTTGCGTTTCGCGACCTTGACCATCCAAGAACGAGCTACGCGGGATTTGTTTGTCCCACAGCATCTCGAAATGCGGCGGGACGAGCTTGTCCTCGCTCGGCAGATTCAACCAAATCTGAAACAACTCCACCGGGTTCGGTTGATCCTGCTGCAAGAGCGGGAACATCTCCGAATGGACGATGCCACCGCCGGCGGTGAGCCACTGCACATCCCCATTGCCGAAACGGGCGGTCGCGCCCAGCGAATCCGAATGGTCGATGTAGCCCCTGCGCACGATGGTCACGGTTTCGAAGCCGCGGTGCGGGTGCTGCGGGAAGCCGGGCACGACCTCTCCGTGGTACATGCTCCAGCCGTCCTTGCCCGCGAAGTCTTGACCGAGCGAACGCCCGGCGAGCGACGCGGCCGGTCCCAGCTGCTCGTTGCCTGCCGGGTAGGCATCGTTGTGGTGCACGCAGAACAAGAACGGGTCCGCCGTCACCCACGGAAAACCGAGCGGTAGAATTTCGAGCACAGCACCTGCCATACCGCGAGTGTAGCGCGAGCCGGGGTCCTAGCACTATGCTGGGAAAGTCCGGGGTTTTGTGACAGCGCGAGGAGCAGTGATGAGCAAAAAGATCGCAGTGTTTTGGCCGGGTGATGCGCGTGACATTCCCAATCAGCTTGCCCTACCCAACCTGCAAGAGGCCACCGCGCAGCTCGAGCGCGCGCTGAAGAAGCTTGGGCGCACGCCGTACCAGGTGCCCGGCTTCCTCTCCAAGCCGCACCACGCGATCGAAAAGCTGAGCGCAATCGACGATCCGATGATCGGCATGTGCATCCACTGGCTGTACGGTCCGCACACCTGCGACGGCGTGGTCGGCAAAGACAATCCGCTCTTGTTGGCCTCGAACTTCTCTGGCCGGTGGCCGGGGCTGGTCGGCTTGCTGAACACCGGCGCGTGCCTGGAGAGCTTGAACCGCCCCTTCTCACGCGCTTGGACCGACGCCGCAGACTTCTCCAGCGACGAGACGTTCATGGCGCAGCTCGACGAGTGGTGCACGACCGGGAGCATCCGCTATGGCACGGATGAGATCCGCTACCATGCGCCGATCTCGGGGGCCGCATCCGCGTTGGCGCTCGACGTCGCAGCCGAAATTCGCGCGCGCCGAGTGCTGATCTTGATGCTCGGCGACACCTCGATGGGCATGATCAACGGCTATTTTGGGCCGCGCTTGCTGAACCGGCACGGCTTCACCGAGCACAAGGTCGACCAAGCCTGGATCATCGATCGCGGTCGGCGCATAGAGCCGAACCGCATCGATAGCGCTTTCCACTTCGTGAAGGACAAGGGGCTCACGTTCCACCACGGCGAGGCCGGCGCCGAGGATTTCAACGAAGGCTCCAGCAAAGAACAACTGCGCGACTACCTGGTCACGCTCGACTTGCTGAGCGAGTTCAAGGCCGATTGCCTCGGCTGGCAGTATCAGCTTGGTTTGATCCCGCTTCGCCCGCCGTCTGATCTGGCCGAGGGCTTACTGAACTCCACGTGCCGCCCCGAATCGAACGGCGACACGGTGGCAACCGCTACCGAGGCCGACCAAGGCAACGTGATGCCAATGGAGATGATGAAGCGGCTCTTGAAGAAGAAGGGGCTACATCAGGCAGTGATGTTTCACGACGTTCGCTGGGGCGCTGAGCACGCGGGTCGGTTTTTGTGGGTATTGCTCAATTCCGGCTCGTGCGGCGCGTATGCGTTCAACCACGACCCGGACAGCTTGAGCGGCGCGCACTCGTACCGCCAGCCCTCGCTGTACTTCCCTACCCCTGGCGGCACCCTCGCCGGCGAGAGCCTGCCCGGCCAAATGACTTGGGCGCGCGCGTACATCAAAGCCGATGAGCTGTGGATGGACATCGGCCGCGGTGAGGTCGTCAAATTGCCGGAACCCGTGCGGGACCGTTGGTGGGAAGGCACGACTCGCCAATGGCCGTTCATGGCGGCCGATATGGGCATCTCGCGCGACACGCTGATGGCCCACTATTTGTCGAACCATGTGGCCGTCGCCTACGGCGACATCTTCGAGGAGATGGTCGCGCTCTCGCAAGAGCTCGGCTTCAAGGTCCGCATCCTCGGAAAGGCGAGCTGAGCGTCGAGCGCTCTTCGGAGGACTCGGAGCGCTAGGGGCGGTCTCGTGCCCTCGCGTGGGAGCCGATCTACGTCGGCCTTCCCTCAAGATTGGTCACAGTGCGCCAGGGTGGGTTTCTTGCCTTCGTGAGTGCGGGCGGCTGCCAGAATCATGGCTTGAGACTCGCGCGAGCGCTGGGG
>DATCFJ010000919.1:0-7885 GCA_036509605.1 Polyangiaceae bacterium
CTGGGCTTCGTCACCGTGCCGCCGGTCCTTGTGGACACGGCCCAGCAGTCGTCGCCGAGCTGAAGTCGCGCGTTCCGTCACCCAGCGACTATCGCGCCCGCTGACCTAGCCTTCAAGAACGGGCTCGACGCTCCGGATACCATTTAAATGTCGAAGTCAACCAAAGAGCTACGGGAAATCGCCGGCTACTCGCAGGCCGAAGCTGCCGTTTTGGCGGACTGCGCCATCAACACCTGGCGCACTTTTGAGGTCGCACCGGATGCGGTCAAACCAAAGATTCGCGCGAACTGCGAGCGCGCGTTGGCCATCATCCAAATGAAGGTCGCATCGTGAGCGCCGCTCGCCGCCTGCGTGGAAAGATGCTGACAGCTCACAAGGCAGCCGGAACGTACGCACCCGTGCGCCTCGTGGCGCATGCGGTGGCTGACGTGATCATGGCCCACGCGCGCATCCCCCGCGACCGCAAAAGCCTTTATTTCGAGTCTTCGGCTTCGGCAGAAGCGCGAACGCGCAAGCGCGACCCCAGCGCTGCGGCTCACCAAATCGCGCCGCCAGATCTGCAACACCACTCTCGCCCCGTAAGCGGCTGAGAAAAAGCAGCACCCGAGGCCATCACACCTCGGGCACCGCTGACCGACGGAAAACCTATGACCGACGACAACCAAAAACGCAAGCTCGTAGAGGCCGCGCTGTCGAGCGCTGAAAGCAACGTGGCGCTGCTGCGCGCGGTGCTGGCAGACCTTGACGCAGCCCCGTCGAACGACCCGCAGCTCGGCGTCGATGATTTGCTCAAAGAATTCAAGCTTGGCCGCGGCACCGTCCAATCGGCGGTAGAACGTGGCGAGCTAACGGCCAGCGTACGGCGACAAGAGCTTTCAGAGGCCGCCGGCCGAGCTTGTGGCAGAGCTGCGGCAGGAGGCGCTCGACCTGGCGGGGTGGGGATTTATTCTCTACCAGAGGCTCGAGGTGATGCGGGCAGCGCTGGCACCGCCCGCTCGGCTTGTCGGTGCCGAGCGGGAAGCGCGTGTCACGATCGACCAAGACGGTCAGGTCTACTTGGAAGGACACATTGTGGTGATGTCCAATGGCGCGAAGACAGCCCCCTAGTTGGCGTCCGGCGCGGAAGAGAAAATGCGTATCTCCTTCGAGTCTTCGTCGATGAAAACCTGCGCGGAGCAGTTGACCTCGATCTTTCCGCCGCCGATCAGGATTGCTTCGAGCACGGTGCCGTCGGTGTATTGCACGACCAAGCGCGGCCCCCTCGGGGTTTGCTCAAAAGCTTGGTGCGCCACGACTCGGCCGGGGGCAACGAACTTATACCCGGGGTGTTCCTCACTCACCTCACTCGCGCTCCATGAACTGGACCTCGATGTTGCTCCTGCCCGACATCTTCGAAACTCGGCACCGACGAAGCGTGACGCTCGTGGACTCGATGTCGAATTCCGGATTCCCAATCCCGCGCCCGTTCGACCACTTACCAAGGAGCTGCGTGAGTCGATGGCCGTCGGCTCCCGCGACGCTGGCCGTGTTTTGCCCGAGCACCGTCACAAGTACGTCCAACGTCGCACCGTCCTCCGTGCCGCTCCTTACGATTTTCACGGGCATCGTGCCTCCTCCATGGATCGAACAGCCTCGCCGACTTCGCAGGCACGGTCAACGCGGGTAACCCCGAGCTATTCGGGCCGCGGCTTGGAGGCGATGCGGGCGGAGAGCGCGCGGCCCATGCGCCTGGTTGGACCGGAGCGAGAGGCGTTTTTGGACGCCGGCCAGAGCCGATAGTGAATGAAAGGCAATAAATACAATGCGTTCTGCTGAATGTGTGCGCGGCTCGACGGTCTGCGTTAGTCTCGTAACTATGAGCGCGCTCATATTTCAAGGGGATCGCCAGCTGACGGAGGTCACCGTGTTGGCTGTCGACGCGCAGGCTGCGTTGGAGCATGCCTCTAATAGCCCCACAGCGTGGGAGCCGACCGTCAGCAGGCTGACCGAGCAGCTCATGCGGATCGCAGGCCTGGACTGGTGGTTTGAAATTCACGACACGCCCGAGGCGATCGAAGCCGCACGGCGTCAACTGCTCGCACATCGTGATTATGTGAGGAGTGCACTCTTCGTCGCTGCCGGCTCAGCGGGCGACCGCGTTGAATGGTTACTGGAGCGGACAGGTTCAGGCTTGTTGTCTGCGTTGCGGTCACAGCGAGAGGCTGCGGCCGCTCGACTCCATGATCTTGACCTGGCACTCAGATTCCTCCTCGAAGAGGATGACCCGACCGGCGAGGTCGAGCGAGCCTTCAGCGTCCCGATGCCGCCGCCCCAGCCGGACGCGCCGAGCGCTGAATTCGACTTTAACTGAGCGCTCGATCGGTGGGGGACGACGAGAACTATAAGGTCCGAGTATCGACGGCCGCTTCAATCCAGTTCCGCGAGCTCCGGGCGCGTGCTGAGAAATCGCCAAACTCGACACACGCAAAGCTCTGGGACGCAGTTCGGAAGCTCGCCCGGGACAAGCTCTGCCTCCCGCAGATTGCTCTGTCAGCCACACACGCGCTCGAAAACAAGCAGCGAAATTTCGCGAACATCTACTCCTGCGGTTTGGGGGAGCGACACCGGATCATCTACCTGGCTTCTTCCAAGAAGCGCCAGGTGACGATTCTAATGATGGGGTTCCGGAAAGCCGGCGACGCGAACGATGTTTACGAGGAGCTTTATCGTCGACTTCACTCAGGCGAATTCGACTCGATCTTTGCTGAACTCGAGGTGACGAGGCCTCCACGTTGAAGTGGCGTTGCGGCATGGTCAAGCCGTCGTGGGGGGCGGAGGTGATGTGGTCACAAGTGCTGGAGTCGCCGAGACGGTGGCGCGCCAGCGTTCGCTTCGGTTAGCCGGTTTTTTCGGGCAGCCGCAGCCCGAGCCGGCCGATGCGATCGTCGAGTTTCTTCGCCAACTCGTCGGGCGTCGACCATTTCATTACCTGATACTGGCGCACGTCGAAAGCATTGCGAGAGATCTGGTCGAACCATCGTTCACTCTGAGCGGTCGGTGGCGTGTCCGAGTGTGGATCGCACTGCAGGTAGTACCCCATATGGTCGGCGTGGCAGGTGTAGAGCACTTCGCGACCGAGTCCCGCAGCAAAGCCAGCCTCGTAGAACACGTTCGGCCGGGCTCCAGTCAGATCGGCAACGAGAAAGCGGCTCTTTCGGATGTTCGAGATGATCTCGTCATCGATCTTGTTGTTGTGATCGGAGCGGTCGACGCGAAATGGCTCGTAGCCGGCGCGGCGCAATCCAACGTGGAAGCCATTGTCGAACGCTTCGTCCATCGTAGGGTGAAACCACATCGCCACGAACGCCTGATCGCTGGCGCCGGTATCACGCTCCAACTGCTCCGCGAGCAGCCAACCTTGAGGAGTCAGCGTTATCCTCAGGGCCGGGCCAGGCCTACCGTGCAGACCGGTGTAGCCGGCGGCTTCGACGGCCACCAGAAAGTCGTTGAGCCGATCTGGATCGATGTAGAGTCTTACCGCTTCCGCCTCAGCACTCGGGAAGTAAGACATCGCGCCAAAGGTACCGGCATTGGCAGCGCAGTGCAGCACGAATCGCCGCACCTGGTCGACCGCCGTCCGCGGCGCGTCGTTGCGCGCAATGATCGAACGGTAGGTCTCCGTCCCAATTCGTGTTTGGCACGCGCCGAGTCGGTCGGTCTCGCGGCGAACAACGCCGCGAAGACGTACGCGGTCGTGGTCGGACATGTCTCTCATGATCGTCGTCGCGCGCCAAAGTCCTGTCACCTCGTAGGTGCCGCAGATGGTGCAATGGCACCAAGTCCAGTCGCCACTGCCCTGACCGGAATCGGTGAGCTGCACGTTGCAGAGAGCGCAATTCATCCTTCAAGGCTCAGGTTCGCCGAGCCGTCGCTGCTGGTGCTGATGATCTCCGGAACCGGGCAGGTGCGCCGCTTCAACATAACGGCCGGCACTGCGGCGAAAGTTGTGGGGCCGCATTCGTTTGAGCAAATGGCCGCGTGTGCACGCAACCAGCGGGCTGGACGGCCCGCCGCGGTCTGCACCGAGCATGCGGCGAAGCTCCGTCGAGCGGCCGAACGTGAGCAGCGCAAGACAGTCGCGCACGAGGCGCAAAAACTCGCGCGCGCGCAGGCACGCATTCGAGCCCGAGAGAACCGCAACGAAGGAGACGACCATGACGACCCCCGATGAAACCGAATCCAAGCCGCTCGCCGGTGAAGTTGACGAACACGCGCCCGCAACCCCTCCGCTAGATCGCCCGCAAAGGATCTTGTTCGGCTTCGGCTTCGCGCTCGATCGAGATCTGCTGCCCCCCGAGCCGGCGCGCGCGCGAGGGATGCGCCTGACTCGCGATCCGCTACCCGCCCGGCTCGACAGCCTCCCGATCGAGGCCGGCAAATGAGCCTCCCTATTCCACGCGTCAAGCCGCTCGGCTGGGTGGACGATGAAGTGTTCTTGGCCGCTCAAGCGACGCAGCTCGACCTGAATATCAGCTTGCTCGATGGGCAGAACAGTGTCGACGAGCAGTTGGCCGCTCACGCGGGCATGCAGTTCACCCGAACGGATCTCAAGTCCGGCACATCGATTCTCAGCAAGCTGACGGCCATTCAGCAGACGACGACCGTTGGCGCTCCTGCGAATCGCCAGGCGATGATCTTGGCGAGCGGCACGACGACGCTACCGGCGCCGGCATTCGAAATGCTCAACGATGGTACGTCTCCGTCGTTGTGCCAAAACTTCGGAGCCGGAACCGGGGGCGTGCCGCTAAGCGCGCCCGCGTGCGATGCGTCTGGCGTGTTCTTTTACGGGGGCAACGGGGGCAACGTTTATGCTTCGTTCGATGGCGGAGCCTCGAGTGTGCTGCAAACCGTGACAGGGCTTTCCGCCCCCGTCACTTGGGTCGGTGCCACGCTTGCGCACTATCTCGTGTGGGAGCTTTCGACGAGCCGCCTATACGTCTCTTCCGCGCTTGCGGGCACTTGGACGAACTCCGTATTTGCATTCAGTTCCCCGATCGACCTAGCGACCAATGGGGCGGGCGTCTATGTCATGTACGGCAATGCATCCGGCACACCTAAGATTTATCGGTCGACCGATGATGGGGTCACGTGGACGTTGGAGTTCAACGCCCCGACCTCGGGTGTCGGCGGGCTTTGCTATTCGACCACCGATCAAAAGTTTTATCTACTCGTGCCCGATTCGCTCACGAGTCAGCCAAAGCTGTATCAGTCGGCCGACGGCGCCACGTGGACGCTCGCGCGGACGATTGCCGCCCTGCAGGGGGCGAACTTCGGTGGGCATCATACGGTCGCCGCGGTCGGGAACGTGATTGCGTGCGTTGCCAACCGCGCCGTCAACGCGATCAACCGGCACCCGTACGGGGTCGCCTACACGCTCGACGCGGGCGCGACCTGGTTCGAAGAGTATTTTAGCGACCCGACCGGTGGCAACCCGATCGCGGAGTTGATCGCCGCGAACGGGAGATTCTATGCGATCGACTCACTCGCACTCTATCAGTCCGGTGTTTTGGCCGCGCCTCCGGTGCTGTTCACTGGCGTTTGAACTTCTCAATTGGGGGGCGGGTCCCACCCCGGCCTGCCCCCCTGTTGCCTTCAGTCGCGCCGACCGAAGCGAAAATAAATCACGCGTCATTTCACGCGTTTACGCGTCGACCCGTTGGTAGCGGTTCGGTGGCGTTTGACAGCGTCTAGCGCACCGCTATACATGTCGAACATGGCGCCCGCTCCGAAAAGTGAAAACTTCATGGTCCGCATGAGTGTCGAGGAACGCGAGATGCTTCGCACGTTGGCCGAACGGGCTGGCGAGAGCGACGCGGCGATCGTTCGTCGACTCGTACGTGCGGCCTTCGAAGCGATCGAGGTTCGGACGCCGAAGCGAAAACGATAACCAAAACAGAACGGGCGCCCGATCGGCTGTAACCGACCGAGCGCCCTAACAACACAGTGAGGGTATTCACCATGTCATCTCGCAGAAGTGTATCCGTTTTTCTGGGCCTGTGCGTCGCGATGCTCGCGGGGTGCGGCGGTTCGGTCGAGCCCGAGCCGGCCGACGAGTGCGAGGCGTTCAAGACGTGCGCAGCTAACAAAGCGGCGACCGTGGTTTGCGACGCTGGCACCTGCTCGTGCGTCGCGTCGTTGCCAGGTGAAAACCGCGTTGTGAGCTGCAAGGTAGGTGCGTCGTGAGCCACTACACGGCCGAGGACCAGGCGCGCATCCGGCAGCTGGCCCGCACGGTAGCGGCGCTCGAGAGCCGCATCGCAGCCCTGCAGGGCCGCCTAGCCACGCTCCTGGCCCGGGGTGCCAAGTGAGCACCATGCAACAGCGGCGCGAGATCCAAGCGACCGCGCGTGCCTTGGAGCAGCTGGCGGGCAGCATGGGCGAGGCCGGCGGTGCCGGCGACTTTGAGCAACTGGCGATCGACTCGTTCCGCGCCTCGTTAGCCGTGCTCTCGCTGCGCGGCATGGCCGACCGGCTCGCAGTCGCGACGGCCGAGCAGGACCGTCTACAGCGCGTCGTCATACGGGCCGCGTACTCGGTGCATCCGATGCTGGCGGGACGCGGGGCAGACGCACTCTCGGAGGCGTTCGACTTCTGGTTTCCCCTAGCGAGGCTCGACGATTTGAATCTGTCCCGCGAGCAGGCGTTGCGCTGGTTCGTCACGGCAACCGCGGAGCTGCGGTCATGAATGAGACGCCCAAGGCCATGATCAAGGGGAAGGAGCCACCCATGGCCAAACCCAAGATCGAAACCATCCCGCTCGACAAGATTCAACGCGACCCGGCTCTGAACTGCAGAGCCCAGGGGGTAGATGAATCGGTCGCCCAAGAATACTCGGCCGCTTTGGTCGATGGGGCCAAGCTCCCGAGCGTCGTCGTATATTTCGAGGGGGAAACGTACCGGCTCGCCGATGGCTTCCACCGTTGCCGCGCCTACGAGCTTGCCGGGAAAACCGAGATCCCGTGCGAGGTCAGGCAGGGTGGCGAGCGCGAAGCCCGTCTCTATGCGGTCGGGGCCAACGCGACGCACGGCGCGCGGCGTACAAACGCTGATAAAAGATGCGCGGTCTTGGTATTGCTGCGCGACTCGGAATGGTCGGGCCGGCCGTTGCGCGAGATCGCCGCGCTAGCGGCGGTCGATCACAAGACGATCCACAACGTGAAAGAGGAGCTGAAGGCGTCTGGGGAAATTCCCCAAGCGGCGCCCAAGTTCAAAATCAGCAAGGTCTCGAAGCGCAAAAAGAAGGCGCCCAAGAAGCTCGACCCGGCGCGCGCCGTCAAGCAAGCTCGCAAGGATTTGGACAAGCTCGCCAAGCGCTGGACCGAGCCGGTCGCGGTGCCGGCCGTGCAGGCTTGGCTGGCCGAGCGCGTAACGTCTGTTTACACGGTCCCGGCCGGACCGGTGGCAAAAACGGCGGAAAACTGAATGTCTCGCCCGTCAACCGGCTACGTCCAGTGGCGCAAAGGCCACTGGTACGGGCGTGTGCGGTGCGTCGATGGTTCTCGTGTGTGGTTGGGAGAGCCGCTTGGCGACTGGCCCAACAGCCCGGAGGGAAAGAAGCGCGCGCACGAAACGTGCGCCCACTGGAACGAGATCGCGAGAGCGAAGGGCGTGGTCGGGGTCAGCCGAGCCACGGCAACCAAGCAGGCGCTGCGCGACGCGCCGACCGGTGCCGAGAGCGTTGATGCGTTCTCCAAGCGTTGGTTGGCCGAGCGTGCGCGCCGTGGGCTGAGCGGCGTCGAGCACGATCGCGGTCGGCTCGTCAAACGCGTGATGCCTACGATCGGAACGCGCCCAGTTGCAGAGCTTTCGACCGATGAGCTGCGGGCGCTGGTCGAAGTGCTCGACG